>JAUQPO010000309.1 GCA_030550335.1 Acidobacteriota bacterium | reverse complement strand
CTACCCACCGGAACCGCTCGCAAAGGCGTGCCCAGGCAGGCGTGATGGCCAAGGCGAGACCCAAAGCCACGATCGTGGCTATCAGGGCTGCCGTCATCGCCCTCATGGTTGCTTTTGCATCGCGACGTTGGGCTGCTCACTTTCTCGTAGCAATGGCACGGGTCTCCCTAGTCGCCCCATTGACTTGGTGCTTTCAATAAGCTCACAGAGCCGCTGAATAGAGCTCTCCCAGGGGAATTTCCTCACCTGCTCTTTCGCTCGCTGACGAAGCCACTCCAGTCGGCCAGGCTCCCGCAGCACTCGCACGATGGCCGCGGCCATCGAGGCTGCGTCGGTACCGGAGCACCACTCGGCTGCTTCACCTGCTAGCTCGACTGCAGCAGGCGTACGGCTGGCGACGATCGCTTGCCCGCACGCCATGGCTTCAAGCAGCGTGTTTGGGCAGGCCTCCAGTAAAGACGGGAATACGAACAAGCTACTATGGCGCAACCACCCGAGGAACTCTTTGTGCGGCACATAACCCAGCCGGCGTACGTGGGGTTCCAGGCCCAGCCGGTGGATCTGGCGTAGCACTCGCCGTTCGTAGCCGGCATCATGCGGACCGCCAGCGATCACTAAGGGTTCCGTCACGCCGAGTTGTCGGCAGATTGCGTAGGCCTCAATGAGAGTTAACAGGTTGGCGTAGCCTGCCATACGCCCTGAGGTGAATAGGTAACGGGGTGGTGCTCCGACTGGCCGCGCTGCTGCTTCGCACCGGGCCGGGTCACAGCCGTGAGGGATCACCGTGGCTTTATGTCGACAAGGATGCTGGGGCGGTAGAGCTACGTCGCGTGCGAACTCGGAGACGCACATGATCCGCGTCGCAGTCTGGAGCGACAGACGGCTCAGAGCGGCCAGTACTCGGCAACGCCACCGCTGAGGAAAGCTGTTGGGAAATTGCTGGTGCAGGAACGGTTCCAGGTTTCGAATCTCGATCACGGTGGGCTGACGTGCTAGGAACAGGTCCACATTTGTTGCGGTATAGACTACGTCGATCCCATCAGCTTCGAACAAACGAGGCAACCACAATTGCTCGATCAACAAACGTCCTGGCCGGCCGAGGTGGAACGGAACGGGACGGAATACAACGCGGCGCGCTGGAAAGCTCAGTTTGGCTACGGTAGCTGGCCGTGCATACACGAACCAGCGGTAGCCGTTCTCCAATGCATCCAAGCGCGGAAGAACCTCTTGGAGGTAGGTCAGCCCTCCGTAGGCGTCGATAGGCATCGCATTGATGGCTATATTCATCGGTTCACCCCTATCGGGGACGCAACTCCCCCACCTGCGTTCCGCACCGGTGAACTTGCGTTAAAGGTTGGGTGTCAGAACGTCAGCCTGTCGCCGGGACCGAGGCCGGTATGGGCGCTGGTGTCGCGCCGCTCGCCGTTGCTGCCCGCAGCAAAAACACTCGCAGTGCAACGATCACCAAGGCGTACGGCCCGACGATGCTCACCATCGCCGAGTGCAAATCCCCGCGCAGAGCCAGCGCCCAACATACACCCCACAGTCCTACCATCAAATCGAAATCATCGCCCCCGAACTTTAGGCGCCAACGACAAGCCCCAGTAGCCAGCCCCACTAAGCCCGGCAGAAGCGCCCAGCCCACCACACCAAAGTTAGCGTAGCCTTCCCCGGGCAATGTCGCCGCCAGCGAGACCGTGGTGTCGTACCGATAGCCTCGTTGCCAGGCTAGCTGCCGGCCCCACGCTACCGGCTTTTCTGGCCATAACGGTCGGGGCACGGGAACACACAGGAGCGTCCAGAACGAATACCCGCGCAAGTACGGTTGGTTGTCCGGGTAGGTCAGCAGCACATGCTCGACCTCGTCCTGAAAGGAAACCGTCTGGACGAGTTCTTGCCAGGCTTCATCGACACGGCTTTGCAAGTGTTCCTGCAGCTCACCGGCGGGTAGGCCCGTGTAGCGGTAGAGTGTCTGGACCACGACTACCGTGGCCAACGCTGGAGCCAGCCCAACCAACGACCACTGGATGGCGCGGCGCAGCGCCGGGCTTCCATTGCGCGCGTACCGGGCAGCCATCCACAAGCCTAACCACAGCGATAACACAGAGCCGCGAGATCCGCTCCCCAGCGCCAGTCCTAACCAGCAAGCCACTCCCACCAGTAGCACAGCTAAACCCGGTATGCTGACGACACGCCGGCGACACGCTACAAAGACCGATAGTGTGCCGAGCGGCAGCAGGTAACCTTTCAGATACTCAGCCAGGCGCTCGAGCACGCTCAGCTGGGCTGTAATCGAACCGAGCTGCAGGTCTGGTCGGTGACGCATTTGCAGCAGCAGTTCGAAGGATGCCCGGTACTGAACGATCAATATGAAGGCGGAAACTGTCAGCAGGGCGCACAACAAGCTGCACCACACCCGGTCATCCACCACTAGTGGCGAACGCTGGGTTACCGTGCGTGACCTGAGCACGCCTGAGCTCCAGTGGCCAATGAGCGCGCCGCACCAGTACGCTGCGGCACACAAGCCGTGCAGTAGCGTCCACCAGGGCGCGGGCAGCGAACTCCCGTACTCCGGCTCCAGCAGGAACAACACCCCCAGGTAAGCGCCGCCCATCAAGATGGGGTCCCACAGCCCGTGGCGTCGGGTGAGCGCCCAGTACACGTAACAAGCTACAGGCACCCAGTAAATAAGCGACCAGACGGCAACTTTCATCCGTTTCGCGTCGCCTCCATCACTGCGGTCAGGCGTTCAAGCAGCCTTTCGTGAATGAGCTCCCAATCCAACTCGGAAGCCCTGAAGGCGGTGACTCGATCGTTTCCTTCGGAGGTCGTTCGGGCAATTCGACGCACGGCCGAAACCCACTGGCCGAAGTCGGCCGGGTGGCAGAAATGCACCCGGCTGTAGCCGTCCAATAGCTCGCGCGCTCCCGGTAAGTCCGAGGCCACGATCCACTTGTTGGCTGCCGCATACTCCAGCAGCTTCAACGGGTAGATAAAGCGCAGCTCGGGTAGATCGGGGAACGGGTAAAGACAAATGTGGGCCTGGCGTATACGTTCCTGCGTGTCCTCCCAGCGAAGCGGCCCATAGAACTTCATCCACAGGCCCGCTCTCCGGCGTGCCCGCTCACAGGCTCGACGGGCTGCAGGGGTATCCAAAGGACCGACGACCTCTACCACGGCCGGTAGTTCGGGACCTAGCTGCCGGGCAAGTTCTGTCAGCAGATCGCTGCCCCGACTGCGATGAAAATAGCCGACGTAAAGCAACCGCCACTGTTTTCCATCGAAGGGCTGGGCGCATGAACCTGTATGCATCCGACCGGCGAGCTCACGGTAAGCGATCCCGTTCGGCAACCACAACACATTTCGCTGCTCCGGAGGTAAATAACGGCGCATGGCGCCCGGAGCCAGCGTCCAAACCACTAAGTCTGCGCACGCCAGGCTGGCTCGGACTCCCCAACCCAGCAGTCCGTGTATGGCAGCCTTGACCCAGTGCCTTTCGCGCCACTGGGTCAAGCGGGAAAGGTCTGGCACGTCCCAGATATCGGCTACCATGGGAATCCCATAGGTTCGCCGGAGCCTCGCCGCAGCGCGGAGCAGGAAAGGTTCTCGTTCGGTCCAGATCAATCCGCACTGGCCGGTGGCCCGAAGTCGCTCCAATTGCGCCACCGCTCGATGGGCGTAACGGAGGACTTGTATCAGTCGCGGTCCACGGCCAGCTGGAAGCAGCTCCACTCCCGTCGGCGGCGCTAGGACCTGTCGTGGAGTTTCGAAAGCAGGTAGGACCACGACGCGGCCAAGCTGGGACAGTGCTCGGAGCCTTTGCCACATGGTCTCGCTCGGATAACGGATGACATACTGCGTGCAGAGCATCAGGATCCAATCGAGCTGCACGCGGCTGGTTATCCGGCCGGCTGGCTCACCTACCGATCGGGTCAACACGCTCCACCTCCTAGTACGGCCCAGCCGCCAGCTGAGCGGTCTCCACGGGACACGAAGGTGGGCTCGACGAATGCGCCAGACTGGCCACGGCAGTGCTTTCGCCAAAGCCAGTGATTCAAAACCAGTAAGCTCGCCGAGGCTGCCACGTAGGCAACACCCAAACCTGTGGCTCCCCAACGCCAAGCCATCGGAGCTGCCACAAGGATCAGCACCGCCGCCCATCCCAGGTTCGTGAACGCTCCCCAGCTGTACCTGCCTGCAGCCAGGATCGCCGTGCCAGCGGGTGTGCTCCAAGCCGCTAGGATCCCCGCGCCAGCCGCCAACACCAGGACGGGCCAGCGGGATT
>JAUQPO010000023.1 GCA_030550335.1 Acidobacteriota bacterium | reverse complement strand
CTCCAGCGCGCAGACGCATGACGCGCGACGCAGACGGGTTCTCGACGGCCCCAGCTCCACAAAACGGCAACAGAATGCTTCGGGCGCTCGATGACAGGGATACTCCTTATTCGAGCCTCCGGTCACCATTGAGGCGTGTCCCGTGCGCTAGGTCTAGCCGTCTGTGGGGGTGGGAGTTCGGCCGTGCGGCATGAGGATGGCTCGAAACCCAGGCGATCGAAGACGTGGCGAGCCGGCAAGGCTTGTGGGGCCTTCGCGAAGATAAGGTCAGTAGCATCGTCGCAGTGTTCTGTTGGCCGATCTTTGCTCCCACGGCGCACTGATCATAGCGCCTGTGAGGGCCAAGTAGGTTTGTGCTTGGGGAGTTTCACACTCGGACCCGATGCCCTAAGCGAGTGCTCACTTATCGGCTTTGCGAGCGGCGTCTCCTTCGCTTTCGACGTGAAACGTGCGCTTCACACGATGAGCGAGCGGAGCGCTAGCATTCAGCCACCTAACGCAGGCAGTCCGCCGTGCGGGTGGGCCAGCTGGACAGCTCGGAGGATGCTTTCGGCCACTGCGTCTGCCGCTGCGATGCCCAACCGGTTCAAGTCCGCTCGTTTGGTGCCTACAGAAAGGGCGATGACTAGATCTCCGTCGAACTGGGTCCAAGGAGGGCTGAGAACTCGAGCCATGCCTGCTGCGGCCATTTGTGCAAGGCGCGTCGCTTCGGGCTTGGTGAGTTGAGCGTCGGTGGCGACGACCACCAGCGTGGTGTTAAATGGTTGAGCGACTTCGGCAGGTCCGGCAGAGGCTAGCAACTTGGCCGTGTCCACCAGCTCGAAGGAATCTGGCCTGCGGCGGGCACCTGCCAGGAGCTTGCCCGTCGAAGGATCGCGCACGTCCCCGAAGGCGTTGACCACGGCCAACGCAGCCACCCAAACGGAGCCGGGCTGGCCGGCGAGGCGTCGCGCGCTGGTGCCCAAGCCAGATTTCATCGCGTGGGTGATGCCCAAGATTTTCCCTACCGTAGCCCCGGTGCCTGCGCCCACGCTTCCTTCAGCTACGGGCCCACTATGGGCAGTGGCTGCTGCCACCTCGCCCATCTCTCGTGTGGGGCGCGCGGTGCTGCTCCCAATCGACAGGTCGTAGATGATCGCCGCCACAACCAAGGGAACGGTCGCAGCGGGAGTTCGGAATCCGACACCCCGCTTTTCCAAATATCTGCGCACGCCGCTTGCCGCTTCCAGCCCGAAAGCGCTACCACCGGCCAACACCACGGCATGGATTTTCTGGGTCAGGTGTTCGGGGGACATGAGGAAGAATTCCTCGGTGCCGGTGGCTGCGCCGCGGATGTCGTAGCCGGCGACGGCGCCTTGCTCGCACAGGATTACGGTGCACCCGGTGAGGCCTTCATAGTCGGAGGCATGGCCGACTCGGATGCCCTCGATTGCGGTGAGCCCGGCTTGCGCAAACCCAGCATCATCACTGCGAGCAGCCGACGTCATGAAGGCCCCGACGGGCAGTATGTTAGCATCGAAGTGACAAGGAATTCGAGACTTGCTGGATCTCCTGAAAGGACCGATCTACTCGTTCCAAGAATTCATGCTCCTGATGGGCCGGGCTTTCCGTAACCTGTTCCGCCGGCCACACTACCCAGACGATCTTTGGATGCAAATGGACATTATCGGCGTGGGCAGCTTGCCCATCGTCATGCTGATCGGGTTCTTTTCGGGCGCGATCATGGCTTTGCAGATGGCGCGCGCGCTGAACCAATACGGGGCCACGAGTCAGGTCGGGCCGATCGTAGCCATCACGTTGGTGCGCGAAATGGGGCCGGTGTTAACTGCGCTACTGGTCGCAGGGCGCAACGCAAGCGGCATCGCGAGCGAGCTGGGGTCGATGAAAGTCACCGAACAGATCGACGCTATGCGAGCCTTGGGCACCGACCCGATCCAAAAACTGGTCAAGCCACGCTTGCTTGCCATGTGTATCGTGCTGCCGCTGCTAACGATCATCGCCGACTTTATCGGGTTAGTCGGAGGCTACCTGATTTCCTGTCCCCTGCTGCACCTGACGACCACCTCGCAGTATTGGAGCAGTGCCTGGCGGGCGCTGGAGTATAACGACATCGCTCAGGGGTTGCTGAAGCCTTTTGCCTTCGCCATCGTCATCGCGTTAGTGGGCTGCTTCTATGGGCTTCAGACCACCGGAGGCACGCAAGGGGTGGGCCGTGCGACCACGCGAGCTGTAGTGGTGGCTTCGGTTTGGGTGTTCGTGCTGACGTTCTTCATCGGCAAGCTGTTCGTGCGGTTGTGATGAGTTATGAGCTCGGCGGACGGTGGCCAGGAGGTCTTGCGGTTCGAGGAAGTTACTGTCCGGTTTGAGGATGAGGTGGCGGCGCTCAACCGAGTCTCCTTCCGGTTGCTCGAAGGTGAATCGCGCATTCTGCTTGGGGCTGCGGGCAGTGGAAAAACCGTGTTGCTAAAGACCAGCATTGGTCTCATTCGGCCCTCCGAAGGGCGTGTGTACTTGTTTGGCACCGACATCACGGAGTTGCCGGAAGACGATCTGATCGACTTGCGCGCGCGTGTGGGCGTGTTGTTCCAGGAAGGCGGGCTGTTCGATTCACTGACGGTGGAGGAGAACGTGGCTTACCCGTTACTGAACCAGCGCCACGCCCGATTTGCCCCTGAGGAAGTGCGCCGCCGGGTGATCGAAGCTTTGCGATTCGTCGAACTGGAACATACGTTGGACAAGCTGCCTTCGGAGCTATCCGGCGGGATGAAACGTCGCGTAGGGATTGCCCGGGCGAACGTTACGGAACCGGCGTTAGTCCTCTACGATTCCCCGACGGCGGGGCTCGATCCGATCACCGCCACGACCATCATGACGCTGATCCTCAAGGCACGGGATACCAAGAACACCACCACGGTGATGGCGACGCACCGGTACCAGGACGGTTACCTACTAGCGAGCTATCGCTACAATCCTGTCACGGGCCGTATCGAGCGCGCTCCGGTCGAGGAAATCCGCCGTGGCGGGACCAAGTACCTGGTCTTGCGGGAGGGGCGTCTGGTGTTCGAGGGCACGCAACTGGATATCGAAGCGTGTGATGATCCGTACGTGAAAAAGTTCGTCAAGCGTTTGCAAGATTGATCGACGGAGGCACCCTATGCCGTCACCGAAAAAGATCCGCTGGGCGCAACTGAAAGTCGGCCTGATGGCGATGTTCGCCCTGACGGTGCTGGGCATATTGATCTTTTTGATGACCGGTGAGCGGCGGTTCTTTGCACGCAATGCGATCATTTATACCTACGTGGATGACTCGGCTGCTTTGACACCGGGATCCCCCGTCCGGCTGAACGGGATCCTGATCGGCAAGATCCTGGCCGTGGGATTGTCGGGAGAGACGACGCCGAATCGGGTGATCAAGATCACCATGGAAGTCGACGAGGAGATGCTCAAGCAGATTCCCGTGGATTCTCGGGCCATGATCACGGCGGAGAACGTGCTGGGAAGCAAGTACGTGAACATCAAACGGGGTCGTTCCACGCAGACGGTTGCGCCGGGGGGCGAGATCCCGAGTTTGGATACCCGGGAATTCGATGAAGTCGTGGCCAGCGGCTATGAAGTGTTGACTTCGCTACGTTCGATTTTGCGCCGGGTGGAGGACATTGTAGGCAATGTGGAAGCGGGTCGGGGCAGTCTGGGTAAGCTTCTCGTCGACGAAACGCTTTACCAGCACCTGACGGGCACGGTCGCCGAGGCACACAAACTCACCCAAGCACTCAACCGGGGTGAAGGAACAGTCGGCAAGCTGATCTACGATGCGAGCCTATACCAGAAGTTGAATGACACCGTAGCACGTGTCGACCGGCTCGTCCGCGACGTCGAAAACGGCCAAGGGACCGTAGGCAAGCTACTGAAGGACCCGTCAGTTTACAACGATCTGCGGACCACGGTCGATGAGGTGCGAAAGCTCATGGCGGACTTGAATGCCGGCAAGGGGACCGCTGGCAAGTTGCTGAAGGATGAACAACTGCACCGGCAGCTGACTCAAGTGCTTGGACGACTGGACACGACGCTGAACCGCCTCAATGCGGGTGAAGGAACCCTGGGACAGCTCTTAGTGAACCCGCAGCTTTATGAGTCGTTGAATGGCGCGAGCAACGAGCTCCACCAGCTTATGAAGGACTTTCGGGCCAATCCAGCCAAATTCCTCCGCATCAAGCTAGCACTGTTTTGAGTCAGGCACGATACCTGATCGTCAACGCCGACGACCTGGGCTTCACCGAGGGCATCAACCGCGGGATCATCGAAGCTCATGAAGCCGGGATTCTGACGTCGGCTTCGCTAATGGCCAATGGGCCAGCCTTCGAGCATGCCGTAAAGCTCTGCCAGCGGTATCCCAGTCTGGACGTAGGGGCTCATTTGACCTTGGTCCAGCTTCCTTCGCTATCGTGCCCGGGAGCGCGCTTGCCTGCTTCGTTGTCAGAGCTTCTGGTTGCGTTGTCGAAAGGGCAGCTGGACCCGAGAGCTGAATTCCGTGCTCAGCTGCGGCGGCTGGAGACGGTGGGGATAAAAGTTTCCCACCTGGATACGCACAAGCACACCCACCTTCACCCCCGCGTGCTCGCAAGCCTTTTGGAAGTGGCTGCGGAATTTGGAATCCGCTGGGTGCGTCAACCTTTTGACTGGGAACCGCCAGGCATGCCCCGATGGCTTGCCTCGTTCCTGCGAGTACCGCTGTTTTTCTCCCACGCATGGTTCCGGCGAAAACTCCAGCAGTACGGCTGTGCAACCACCCATCACTTCAGTGGGTTTTGGCTTACAGGCAAGTTGGACGCCCACAAGTTGAAGCGAGCTATAGAGAATCTTCGTTCCGGAGTGACCGAACTAATGTGCCATCCCGGCTACTGCACTGCAGAACTCTTGAAAGCCCCTACGCGGTTGAAGCAAAGCCGTGAACAGGAACTCGCAGCTTTGTTAGACCCCAGCGTACGCGCAGTCCTGGCAGCCGCTAATGTCCGGTTGGTTAACTTTTCTCAACTGGACCAGTTGTGGGGGCAACCCTGACCACCTGCGTTGAGGAAATGCAGCCATCGAGCGGGTTTAAGGTCGCTGGCCAAGAGCGTCTTTTGACAGCCAGCCTTTGCCCACATGAGCCTTCAGCCTCGCCCGGAGCTTTGTCTAGAGAATGCGGCTTGAGGGACTAAAGTCTCTCAGCAGCCGACGCTGGTTGGGGACTGAACTCTGCAGTGGGCTAAATCTCCCCGACTGGTGGCGCTTCCGAGCAAGACAGCTTTTGGATCCAGTCGCACGTCGGACTACACTAAGTCGCTGGAAACTACCCATGCGTGCTCCGTTGCTTCTGTGGCTAGGTCTCAACGTCGTTGCTGTTCTTTGCCGCGGTGAGCTTCCGCCGGACCAGTTAATCAGTGACTTCGTCCCACCGGCCGGTCGTGGATGCCCAGCGAGCGTCCGGGAGGGGCCTTGCGGGAAGCGCCTGCTGTTGGCGCGGTCGGCCGATGGGTTGAACTTTTTCCGGACCTACCGGATTCTCACCGATCAGGCTGACGTGCCCGACATGGTCGTCGATCAACGTGGCTGGATTTACGTTTACTACGTCGGCACGAATGTAGGCCGCGAAAACAACAAGATCGCCGTAGCCATTTCACCTGATTATGGTGAGCATTGGGTTTTCAAGCGAGTGATCATCGAAGGCTTCTCGGGGTTGAGCGACCCGGTGGACCCAGATATCCAGCTGTTGCCGGACGGGACGTTTCGGCTCTATGTGACTGCCAGTCGTGCAGGCGAACCTCCAAAGACTTGGCTGGCCGAGGGGCGAGATGGCGTTCGATTTACTTTCCGTGGTCTGGCGTTCGCCCCGCCCGGCAACGCATTGGATCCCTCGGTCGTGCGTATCGGGGACACTTGGCACATTTTCGCCGGTGGGGGATCCAGACCTGGGAGCAACTGGCATGGTGTGTCGACGGATGGTGTCCGCTTCGATTATCGCGAGGAGCTACTGCTCCAGCAGAACGGCATGTCGCAGGCGATTTCGAATGTGGTGGCGGTGGCAGGCGGTTGGAGAATGTTCACCTTTTCCCATCCTGCGCCACATGTGATTTACTCCTTCTTCAGTGCAGATGGACACAGCTGGATTCCGGAACCTGGAGTGCGGTTGGGTTTGGAAGAAACGCCACTCGAATCGAACGGCGTTAAGGACGCGGCTGTAGCCCAATTGGCGGATGGCTCTTGGTTAATGGTTTACGTGACGGAAATCGGACCGACGGCTACTTCAAGCCCGAACTGCTGGCGCGCTTCCGTAGGGCTGATTCCGCTCGATGCGTTAGGTCAAGCCCACTACCGCGGCTTTGCAGGGGGGTTGTACGGCGATGGGTTGAACGTACCCCCACCGGCGCACATGCAAGCTGGGTTGGAAGCCGCTCTCCAGATCGTTCCCAGGGGGCCTTCCGGGGCTCCAGACCCTAACGGTAGGATCGTGCTGCTGTCCATAGGCATGTCGAACACGACGCAAGAGTTCTCCGTCTTCCGACAGATGGCGCTTAAGAACCGCGAGCTGAACCCACGCTTGGTGATCGTCGACGGGGCGCAGGGTGGCTGGTCAGCGGACCGCATCGTAGCTGCCGGAGAACCTTTCTGGGTCGAAGTGGAACAACGGCTACGCGGGGCAGGTGTCACGGCGCAGCAGGTACAAGTCGTTTGGTTGAAAGAGGCCGATGCAGGTCCCCGGTTGCCCTTCCCCGATCATGCATTACGACTCAAGGATGAGCTAAAGGCAATCGTGTTGGAGTTGGCTCGTCGCTTTCCGAATTTGAGGCAAGTCTGGCTTTCGAGTCGGATATATGCTGGCTACGCCACGACTGAGCTGAATCCAGAGCCCTATGCTTACGAGTCGGCGTTCGCCGTCCGCTGGTTGATTGAAGAACAACTGGCGGGGAATCCAGAATTGGATTACCGCTCAGGGCGGGCACCGTGGCTAGCGTGGGGCCCGTACCTGTGGGCCGATGGATTGCGTGGACGTTCCGACGGGCTAGTGTGGGCCTGTAGCGACTTCGCGACGGATGGGACACATCCATCCATGAGCGGCCGCGAAAAGGTGGCCCACTTGCTCATGGATTTCTTTTCCAGAGAGCCAGCGGCGCGCTCGTGGTTTCTTGCGACGGCCTCGCCCGGTGACCCCCCATTGATCCATGGAGTGGTTCATGCGGCGAACTTCACGCCCGAGCTGGCGCCCGGTACCTTGGCGTCGATTTTTGGCCAGCGCCTGGCGCTTCGCAGCGAGTCTGCTGAAGGTTTGCCCAGCCGGACTTGGCTTGGCGGAACTGCTGTCATGGTGGATGGCGAGCTGGTGCCGCTCTACTGGGCGTCGCCGGAGCAAATCAATTTCTTCCTGCCACCTTGGGCGGGTGAAAAGGTCACGATCAGGGTGGTGCGCACCGATGGTGCAGTCGCTAGCGCCACGATATTTTTGCAAGGTTTAGCGCCCGGACTGTTCCGGCTCAGTCCTTTCGGGTTAGTTGCGGCGCTCGATACCCAGGGTCGCGTGGTAGGACCGGACAACCCGGCGCGGCGCGGTGACATTGTTCAACTTTTTGGCACGGGGTTCCGAGCATGGCATCCGTTTGTCGTGCGGCCCGTTGAGCGTCCGGTGGTGTACTTTGGCGGCGTGCCTGCGGAGGTGGTGTGGTTCGGCGCGTGCCCTCTCGTGCCGGGTCTGGATCAGATCAATGTGCGTGTGCCCTTGGATTGCGCTGTAGGCTCAGCGATTCCGATCAGGGTTAATTGGCGTGACCGGGCGGCACCGGAGCTACATATCCCAATTCGCTGAGTTGACTTAGTGGTAGAGCTGGCGGGGGCAGGGTGGGGTATGGCAACTGATGGCAGGGAACTCACTGGCCGGATTGGTGCTTCGGGGGTAGGCCGCACTATAACCCATGGATACCGTTTGCTGGCGCCCTAGGGCTTCGTTGGACTTGCTGAGGCGAGTGTGCCTGCTGGGAGTCGCACCGGAGAGGGGTCGGGCTTTAGCTCGCGCCGGATCCCGGTCCCCTAAAGGCAGTCCACAAGCCTGGGAAGTAGTCATGTGGAGGAAGGCTTCGGCGAGGTAGCTGTCAGAGAGGCCGTGGAACTAGACCCGGTTGGGTCGGTGGTTGGAGGTTAGGCGAGGCTGAAGCCAAACCTGGGCTGGGGCCTGAACTACGCCGGTGGGGCTTCGTTGCTCAGCGCGTTTGAGTAGTACTCGGCGGTAGTGCGCTGCGAAGGTCTGCAAGGCGCAGAAGCTGGGCATTGTACGTCGCTGCGTACTGCTGCGCCTCGAGTTGGCTGGCGAATGCCAGGATTCTGGGCTGGCATGCCGGGGTGGGTGCAGGGGAAGCGGATTCCCGTTCGGGTGAGTTCGGGGAGGTCAGTAAATCGCCGTAGTTCGCCACCGCGTAAAAGGCTGCCTCGGGGCGGATGGTGTGACGAGTGTGGAAGTCAGTCACTTGCATAAGCTCTGCACGAGTTCCGCTGCGCACCAAACCCAGCCAGCAGTCTACGGAGCAGAGCATGACGTTGCGGTTTTCCAAGCGGGCCACGGTTCGCGTGTCTGGTCGCACCGTACATCCGCAGACAGGGCAGGTTATGGCTCGTGGATCTGTTCCGAACTTCCAGAGCCAACCTGCTGTTAGAATTGCAGCTACGATAAGGCCCGCCACCCATGCATCCTTCATGATCCACGTCTTACGGCGTAGAAGGTTTAAAGACGAGAGCTTGGCCACTACAACCACTTAGACGCTCACGACGGGGCAGGGCGACTCGCGGATGATCGCGTAGGCGTTGGCTCGTACGCGGCCCAGGACGCCCGCAGCCGAACTCCGGCCGATAACCACCAGGTCTGCGCCGCGCTCGGCTGCTTGGGCTGCCACTCGTTTAGGCACTTCGCCGAAGTCGACAAGGAGTTCTGCGCCAATGCCGGTTTGCTCGACCCAGTGCCGGAGCTGCTGCCGTACCTCTGCTCCCAGGTGCTCTCTCCAATCGGGGTCGAAGTACTCGCCTGTGCGTCCCTCGAGCGAGATGGTCACGTGGAGCGCAGCGAGTTCGGCTCGGTAATGAGTGGCAAAGCCGTAGGCCCACTGCAGCACACGAGATGTCGAAGGTCCCAAATCCACCGCTGCTAACACGCGCCGAAATGCCACCTGTTCCGGTACAGGGGCATCTTCCAGATGCACACCAGTCCAGACCGGACAGTCCGCATCGTGTAAGACTTTCGCCGTGACCGATCCGAGTATGAACCGACGAAAAGGGCCGTGGCCATGGGTGGCCATGACGATCAGGTCGACAGCGTGTTCGTGCGCATACTGGACGATGCGCGCTGCAGGATCGCCTTCCAGCAACACCCGGGTTACCTTGGCGCCTGGCCAATGCTGCTGAGCGAACTCTCCCAGCAGGCGCTCCACGTGGGCCCGCCGCCGGGCATGGGTTTCATCAGCCACGGGGAGGGCCACATCCATAGAGGCGAATTCGGGATAGGGTGGGGGCAGTACGTGCAAGGCCACGATTTCAGCCCCGAAGTGTTCGGCGAGCGCTTCTGCGTAGCGTGCCGCTCCACGCGAACGCTCCGAGAAGTCCACCGGCGCGAGAATTCGTTGAATGCGTAACACCGCTTGTTACCCCCAATCGTTGTGAACCGAAAAATGCTGCCACCCACCCCGCCACTCTGCGGCAGGCCAGCCTAGCCTACTCGGATCTGGTCGCTGACCAGGAACGTGTAGTACACGTAGCTGCCAGCGATGGCTAGTCCGCTGACCACGAGCACGATGATCAGGACCTTGATCCACCGCTCGAGCCGCTCCAGCTTCTGACCCAGAAGCTTCTGGCGCTCGAGATACTGTTCCTCACCGTCCAGCACGTGGAGGGTGTCGTCCTCCTGAGCGGCCAGGCGGTTTCGATAGAAGGCGACCACGATCGTGGCAATCAGCAAGATGCCCCACGCAGCAACAAACGGGACGAAGTTCATCGTATTGCCTCCTTTGCTCTCGCGTGCATCTTACATTCCAAAACACCGCCTCGGATAGCGGTAAGCTCCGGCGCTGAGTGTACAACATAGCACGGCTGGAACCCCACGCGGTAGCGCTGGGCCGGATATCGTGGGGCTTTGAGCAAGGAAGCGTTTTTTACATTGGGTGTTTTGGCCCGGTCGGTGGGAGGGGGCTATACTGATGGGTAGGAATAAGCACCGAGAGCGCCTCGAGTTATGAAACTCGCTCCGGAGTGGCAGCAACATGGCCTCCTACAAGCGGTCCTCGATGAACTCTCCGATGCGCTGATCCTCTGCGACGTCCGTCACGTCATCACCGGCGTCAACCGGGCCGCCGAGCAGCTGTTCGACATGAAAGGCGAACAGATGATCGGCCGCCATTGCCGCGAAGTATTTCGTTGTCGGACGTGCGACCCGAACTGCGGGATCGAGCTGGGCCTGACCCAACCGAAGAGCTCGGCAGCGGCGACACTCCGGATTTACGGGGAGAATGGTCGGGAACGGTTGGCGGTGATTCGAGCTTCCCCAGTGTACTCGCCGGACGGGCGACTCAAAGGCGCGATGCTGACGGTGAAGGACATCAGCGAAGAGGCGGAGCCTCACGGCCGGGAAATCATCGCCGAGTCGCCGCAGATGCGCGAGGTGATGAACTTCGTCCGGCGCGTGGCGGCGAGTGAGGCTACGACGATTCTGATCGAGGGCGAGAATGGCACCGGCAAGGATTTGATCGCCAAAGCGATCCATTACCACAGCCTGCGGCAGGCCGAACCCTTCATTGCCATCAATTGCGCCGCCATTCCGGAGACGTTGCTAGAGAGCGAGTTGTTCGGTTACGAAAAGGGGGCTTTCACAGATGCTCGGGCGCAAAAGCGCGGACTGTTCGAGCTAGCCGATAAAGGCACGTTGTTTTTGGACGAGATCGGTGAGATGCCGCTGATGCTCCAGGCGAAGTTGCTACGGGTGTTGGAAGAACAGTGTTTCCGGCGGTTGGGCGGGTTGAAAGACATCAGGGTGGATTTGCGAGTCATCGCCGCCACCAACAAAAACTTGCGGGATGCCGTCCAGGAGGGCGCGTTCCGGCAAGACTTGTACTTCCGCCTCAATGTGATCCACATCACGATTCCGCCGTTGCGGGAGCGCCGAGAGGACATCCTGCCGTTAGCCCGGCACTTCATCCAACACTACAACCGAAAGTTCAAACGCGAGATCATCGGTTTAAGCCCCGAGGCGGAGCAATTGTTGCTGGCGTACGACTGGCCGGGGAACGTCCGAGAGCTGCGCAACGCAATTGAGCGGGCGATGATTCTGGAGGAAAGCTCTGTGATCCGTCCGTCAAGCTTGCCGTCGAGCATCACGAAGTTTTCGAGTAACCAGGTGCGGATTACCGTGCCCAAGCTATCGATGGTGGAGCCGGCGGGATCGGAATTCACTATGTCGCTGGAGGAGCACGAAAAGCAACTGATCTTGAAGGCGCTCGAGCAAACGGGTTGGAATCAGACTCGCGCGGCGAAGTTGCTTCAGATCACGCGTGACACCCTACGGTACAAGATGAAGAAGTTCAACCTCCGCCAGTTAGCCCCGGTGCGCACGAAAGCGGCAGGCTAAGGCACTCCTCAGAGAGCCTTGACTTCCATCGCAAGCAGTGCCTTGAACTCCTCCAGGTTCTGCAGAGCTGCGAAATCCGGGTCCTCGCGGAATTTCTCCTTTTCGCGGAAACCCTCCTCCAGCGCTTTACGCATGTACAAGAGCGCCTTTTCGACATTGCCTGCCCGGGCGTATACCTTAGCCAAGTAGAAGTGGAATTTCGCTCGTTCCTCCACGCTGCGCTCTTGCAGGAGTACGCCTGCTGTGCTGCGCCGCTCGAAGACTTCAGGGTCGATTTCCAAGGCCTTTTGATAAGCTTCGAAGGCCTCCTTGTATTTCTTGCGGGCGAAATACGCCGTCCCGAGATTGCTGTAAATGGAGGCCGATCTCGGGGCGAGTTTCAAAGCCTTCTGGTAGTACTCGATGGCCTGCCTGTACCGCTTGCGAGCGTAATAGACGGTGCCGATGTTGTTGATCGCCTCGGCGTAATTGGGGTCGATCTGTAAAGCCTTTTGGTAGTGCTCCAAGGCCCGATCCAGCTCACCGAGCTGGTGATAAGCGATCCCGATCTTGTTGTACATGATCGCGATGTCGCGGATCCCGCGGCTGTAGGCTTCGATCGCCTCGCGATACATGCGCCGGGCCATAAAAATGTCACCCCGCCGCATCGGGCTGAGTTCCACCGTCTCCCGCGGTGGCGCTTGCGAGGAGTCCGAAGGTGTCGAACCGACCAACGCCACTGGTTGGTCGGGTTCCCCTTCACTGGCTGCCAACGGGCTAGCCCAGACCAACCCCGCAATCAACAGGGCAACCAGCAGATCTCGAAGAAGATGCATGGAAGGCCTCCCACGTCCTCCACCCCTATCTAAACATATCCAGCAGGCGCTGGAGGAACCCTTTCTTCTTAGGAGGTGGGGGCGGGGTGGGTTGGGGCTTCGTAGGCTTGACTTGCACGAGCCGCCGTTTGGGTTTCTGGGCCACCGATGGACTAGCCTCGCTGGGCAGCTCGGCTTCCCACCCACTGACCTGTGCCAGCGCTGTAGGGCACGTTTCTAAAGGCTGAGTTCCGGCGATGAACACTTCCCGCACGGGCTGTCCGGGGCATCCTGGAGCAGCTAGGCGACCGGTGA
Source organism: Acidobacteriota bacterium (assembly GCA_030550335.1). Taxonomy (GTDB): domain Bacteria; phylum Acidobacteriota; class Terriglobia; order Bryobacterales; family Bryobacteraceae; genus JAUQPO01. Next base: position 8,284 of record JAUQPO010000023.1, on the reverse strand, counting down.
CCGGGTCGACGTCGACCACCACTACACCCTCGGCCAGCTCGAAAGGCCGTGCCCGGCGATATTCCCGGAACTGGTGAGCCCGCTTCATGAACTCGGTCCAGATGGGCAAGGCGGATTGCGCGCCCTCCATGTCGATGTCCCGGTGGTCATCGTAGCCAACCCACACCACGCACAGTAACTCGGTCGTGAACCCAGCAAACCAGCCGTCCCGGGAGGTGCCTGTCTTACCGGCTGCGGGCAGGTCGAACCCCATCGAGCGCACGCGAGCACCCGTCCCGCTCCGTATGACCTCCTGCATGAGGTCCACCATGATCGAAGCGACCCGCTCGTCCAGGACTCGCCAGGTTTTCGGCTCCGTTTTGTAAACCGTTTTGCCGGACTCGTCCACTACGCGATTCACAAAGTAAGGCTGGGCGGCAATTCCTCGGTTGGCGAATACGGTGTAAGCTCCAGCGACCTGCAAGGGTGTGGCGTCATAAGCCCCGAGCGCTACTGCAGGTGTGGGTTGCAGGTTATGATCCAGGCCGGCTTTGCGTGCGAGCTCCACAATGCGGTCATAGCCGACTTGTTCGGCCAGCCACACCGTCGCCACGTTCAGCGACTTCGCCAGTGCGAACCGTAGAGTGACCTCGCCATAGTACTGGTTGCGGTACGCCGCTGGCTCGTAAGGTTTGCCGTCGAACCAGAAAGTGCGGGGCTCGTCGATGAGCTTGCTAATCGGGGTGAACACTTGGGCACCCGGTTCCAGAGCCGTGTTGATAGCGGCAGCGTAAACGAAGGGTTTGAAGACGGAACCTGGTTGCCGGAGTGCCAAAGCCCGGTTGAGCTGGCTTTCGGCGTAGCTTCGACCGCCGACCAAGGCCTTGACGGCGCCTGTACGGGGATCCAAGGCTACCAATGCCACCTGCAAAGGCGGCCAGCCTTTCTCTGGGGTTCTGCCCATGCGACGGCAGCGCTCGTCCAGCTGACGCATACCTACCTGTACCGCCTCCACCGCAGCGTGCTGTAAGTTCATGTCCAATGTGGTGTAGACTCGGTAACCGCTGGAATCGAAGCTATGGCCGGGCAGGTTCTTTCTCAGCCACTGAATGACCAGATCCACGAAGTACGGGGCGTCACCCGCATCCACACTGCCCGGGACGACGCCGAGTGGCGACTGGACGGCCCGCCAGTATTCCTCCTCGCTGATCATTTCGTTTTCGAGCATTTGTTCCAAGACCCAGTCGCGCCGGGCTTTGGCGCGGTCGGGATGACGGAAGGGGTTGTAATAGCTGGGTCCCCGAGGCAGGCCTGCCAGCAGAGCCGCTTCCGCTAACGTCAGATCGCGGATATCCTTGTTGAAATATGCCCGCGCCGCCTCTCCAAACCCGCGAATGTTGAAGCTGCCTAAACGCCCCAGGTAGATGTTGTTCACGTAATACTCGAAGATCTGTTGTTTGGTGAGTTTCCGTTCCAGATGTAGGGTGACGATAGCCTCAGCCAGCTTGCGTTTCCAGCTGCGCTCGCTCCGATCCAGCCACAGGTCGCCTGCCAGTTGCATCGTCAGCGTGGAGGCCCCCTGCGCAATGCGCTCCTCGCGCAGGTTGACCCAGGCTGCTTTTAGGACGCGGATCGGGTCGAAACCGGCGTGCTGGAAGAAACGTTTGTCTTCGGCCGCCAGGATGGCATCGACCAGATGTTTCGGTAGTTGTTCGAACTTCACCAAGCGGCGTTTATCGCGGTTTCGGCCTGAGAGATGCGTGACCAGCTGGGGCTCGAGGTAATAAACTTCGCGGACCTCTCCCGCTGGCAGACTGCGAATCTCCGCCACCCGGCCCCCACGGATCACAATCCGAGCATCCTCGCCGCGCAAGTACGAGGCCCGACCCGGGTGGATCTCGATCATCCCGTCTTGGGCACGGTACCAACCAATCGGGTTGTCCTGGAGCTGAGAGTAGCCTGCGCGTTCCAGCTCCTCGATGATTTCCTCAGCGGTGACCTCGTCACCCGTCAGCAAACGAGAGGGGGCCGCGAATAAACGCGCCGTTTCTTCGATCGGGCCCTCAGCGAGTTTTTCTTCGACCAGACGTGCAAAGTGAATGTAAGCAATCGTGAAAGCAATCAGGCCGAGAGCTCCGATTGTCGTCGTAGCAACCAGCAGGAACTTTCCTAACGGGTGAGTGAGCAACCCTCGGAGACGCGACACGGATGTCTTCCGCTGATGGGTCGATCGCGTTACCACTCTGTTAGTATCATGGCACGCCTGTGGCGCGCGTCTGGAGGCGCGCCCGGAAGTGCAAGTCCACAGTGTAAAAGCCCAGCTCTACACGAACGGGGTAAACCACTTCCACTTCCGTTCTTCCGGGCTCTTGCCAGACGCGCACGTTCTCCGGCCGCAGTGGGATCCCATGGGCTGCTGCCCGCTCGAGGACGTGTTCGCGGATCACTGCAGACGACTGAGCCAAGGCCTCCGCATGCGAGAACTCCTGACGAAGCTCTCGCTCGAATCGCCAGTGATTCCAGTACACCGGGGCTAGTAACGCCACCATGGACCCGAAGCCGGCGAGAATGGCTGCAGCCAGAATGCGCCGGGCCCAATTCAGCGCTGCCGCCGCACTCCCTTCGCCGTGCCTTTCCTGGCCGTGCTTCACAGTGCCCTCCGGAACAGATTGCGGAATAGGAACAACAGGTTTGCCGGATGCTCCGCAAGCCGGCGCATGAAGTAAGGGTACCAAGCCAGCCCATAGGGTACGTACAACCGCACCTTGAAGCCGGCTCGTCGGAGCGGCCCGTGCAGGACCTCCCGTACACCGTAAAGCATTTGAAACTCGACGTCGCTGCGCGGTCTTCCGTCGGTACGCGCGCTGGACTCCAGCTGGGCGATCAGTCGTGCATCGTGGGTGGCGAACGCGGGCTCAGTCCCTTGCGAAAGGAGAATTTTGGCCAAGCGCAAGAAATTAGTTCGGATCTCTCGACGGCTTTGGAAGGCCAGTGTTGGCGGGGCGCTGTATGCCCCCTTGCAGAGCCTCACCGGGATGCCCTCAGCGCAAAGCTGGAGGATATCCTGCTCGCTCCGCCGCAGGTAGGCTTGAATGACCGCCCTTACACAGCCGTGCTCGCGGTGCAATTGCCGGACCAGTCGGAGCGTACGGTCCACGTATTCCGGCCCTTCCATATCAACTTCTACGGCAGTGCCATGCTGGTGGGCATGCCGGGCTACATCCCCAACCAATGCCCAGCACAGCGACTCTGAAACGTCCAGTCCGAAGTGCGTCAACTTCACCGACACCGTGGCGAGCAGGCGATGCCGGGCGATGTCCTCGATCAACCGTAGGTACTCCTCCCGGCTGCGCTCGGCCTCCCTCGGGTCTTCAACGCTTTCGCCCAGGCAATCGATGGTGACGAGCAATCCTTCCCGGTTCAGCCTCTGGCACACGGCGAGTGCTTCCGCGCGTGTCTGGCCGGCGACGAACCTACGGGTGAGCGGCTGTGCCAGGGCTGAGTTCTCTGCCCAGCGGCGAAGCCACTTCAGGCGGGAAAGAAACAAAATGCACCTTCGCAGAAACACAGTCCGTTGCTCGCTTCAATCCGGCAGCCGTCTTCACTGTGGTCGGGGAAGCACTTCTCACCGCGGCGCCAGCACAGCCCAACCATCGGAACCGAAGCGTTCGTAATGGGGGTGGCGTGCTGATCCGTCCGGGTGTCCAAAGCTTGTTCCTATGCTACTACGCCACGTCGCGCATGGCGCCGAGTGTTCCCGAATACTTCATCGGGGGCCGTGTGCGGTTGGTCGGTGCCGTCTGCGTTCTCACCGCGTTAAAATCACCAACATGGTGAAGCTGTTAGGCTTGCTGTGGATTCTGGCGCCGTTGATCAACGCAGCTCCGGCGAGCGGAGACGAATTCGCGACCTCGGCGGGTCCACTCCGCATTCGTCCCGTTTACCACGCCAGTCTGATGATCGAGGCTGGGGGGCAGGTGATCCACGTCGATCCTTGGAGCAAGGGCGACTACACGGGGCTGCCTTCCGCGGACCTGATTCTGATCACTCACTCTCATGGGGACCATCTAGACCAGGCCATCGTGGCACGGTTGCGGAAAGCTGGGACGGTCATCATCGGGCCTGCTAGCGTCGCGCAGAAGCTGGAGGGCGTCAAGATATTGCGCAACGGGGAAGAGACCCAAGTCGGCCCTTTTCGGATCTATGCCGTGCCGATGTACAACCTAAAACGGGAGCGATCCCCGGGTGTGCCTTACCACCCGCGCGGCGAGGGCAATGGGTACGTGGTCGAGTACGGTGGCTTTCGGATCTACATCGCCGGAGATACGGAGGCAGTCCCGGAAATGAAGGCGTTGCGGAATATCGATGTGGCTTTCCTGCCGATGAACTTGCCGTTCACGATGACGCCTGAAGAGGCCGCGGAGGCCGCCAAGGCTTTCCGTCCACGGGTCGTTTACCCGTACCACTACCGGGATGCCGACGTCGAGGCTTTTCGGAAAGCGCTCGAGGGAAGTGGCATCGAGGTTCGGCTGAGGAAGTGGTACTGAGGGCTGACGGGAGCGATCAGCAGAAACTGGATTCGCTCATAGCGGAAGGGCGCCACCGTACACCTGCCTTGCGCCCCTCGGGAAATTCCAAACGGAGAATGCCGCCGCGATCGGTCTTCTCCTCGACAATCTCTTCGTCGTCGACCTCGACTTCGTAAGGGGTAAAAGGCTTGAGTCCCACCAGGTAGTAACTTGTCGCTCGCTCGCAAGCCACCTGGAACCGGTCCAGGTGAAAGCCTGGGACGATGACCGAGTGTCCGAGTTCCAGAGGCTGTCGGAAAGAAGCTGCATCGAGTGGTTGGATACGTCCTTCCTGGAACGCCTGCGCCTGCTTGCCGTCGAAGTAGAACCAACGAGCGTCATCGTCCCAGCTGGAGCGAGCGATCAGCAAGGCCCGGTCCGGATCGTAATAGACCAAAGGTGCGTTGTAGTAGCTCAGCCCTGGCAAGTATGGATTGGCCCAGAGGAATTCGTACGGGGCGCCGAACGGGTGCCGCATGAGGAACTGGTCTTGAATTAACCAGCCTTGGAGGTATTGGCAGAGTTCGGCATTCGGATCGTAAGCCACCAGGCTCAGATCCGTGGCCCGCGCGAGCATGGCGAGTTTCAGATCCGGCTCACTGGCGGGTGGGATCGGAGCAGGGATACGGTAGTGGTTCTCTGAGGCCGCAAGGGGTGTGGGATAGTAGCTCAATAGTAGGTACAACGGCAGCTGGGCAAAAAACTTCCGGTGGGACAACCGTAGGTCAACGAGCAAGTTGTCCCGTATGGTGTGGAACATCTCCAGCAGGGCGTAGGCGTTTGCCCGGTGGAAAGGCAATTGCCCTTGATTCAGCTTCTCGACGATGGTTTTGGGCCACCACTGCTCGACGACCCAGTGAAGAGCCTCCCTGGCGCCCTCGTCCTCCTCAGCCAGGGCGATGGCAGCAAACGTAAGATCGCGGGCCTGTTCAATCGAGGCGTTCCTGGGCAACGTTTTGAGCGCGCTTCGAAGTCTGATAGCGAGGCTCTGGCGTTCGGTGGACTCTAGCAGTCCATGACACCAGTCGTAGACTAGCGCCAGCTGCCGGGTATCGCTCCCGTAACCAAGGGCCCAGCGCACTGCTTGCTCGCCAAGTGCTTCTTTCTGGGAGGCTACCCAGCACAAGCTGTAAGCGAAGCCCGGTTCCGGCAACAGAGCCCCACCCTCGACTAAAGCTTGGAGCTGAACCCATCGGGGGCTGGCCCGCTGGGATTCCCGACGTAAGTAACGGAGCCGCCGCGGCGGAAGCAGAAGGCGGGGGTGTGGATGCTCAGCCACGCGGTCGAATGCGATCTCTTGGCTGGCCAGCCGGGCGCAGCAGGCGACCACCCAACCCAGAACGGAACGCCGTGTCCACATCTCTCCCAATTTTCCCAATTGCATAGGCGTCGAATTTACTGGCTGTGTCGTTTGGACACAGCCGGTCAACCCAAGTCACGCCCCAGTGGTGAGGGGCCAGCAGGCAAGCCATTGATTCTGTAAGGGCGGGAGGATGGGTAAGGCTGGCAGCCTGCGTGCAGAGTGGGAGGGTGAATTGATGGGACGCTCTTCGACCTGCCCTCTGCTGCAACAGGCGCTGGGCGTCTCCGACGGGCGTGACTCTGCCCGGTGCTTGCGGGTAATGGGTATGCGGATTGGCAACCGACGCCTGTCGGCAGGCCAGTGACTGTTGCGCAGAGGGGATTTTTTGTCCCCTCAGTTCATGACCCGTTCCGGGATCGGAGTACCGGGACCGACCTGGCATCCCGAGGAAAAGAGTTTGAGGACGCGGGCCCGACGGGATGAGCGAGCGGGCGAGATTCACCAGGTGACCCGGCGCCCGGTCCCAAGCCTGGACGAGGCAACCGCTTCGGAACCGGTTCCCTTCCCTCCCCGCCCGGTTCCGGAGCGGGTCTCCCTTCGCTTTCCTTGCTGACCGATCGTGCCCTTACCAGCGCAGCGTTCCAGAGCGCGGTGGTTCTTCCGGGTTCGGCAAATAAAGGGTTTTGCAGCGCTCACAGCGGTAGATTTCCGCGTCCGCACCAAACTTCTGGGCCACTTCCGGTCCGAAGAAATACCACCGCTTTAGATGGCCGCAGCATAGTTTCCCTTTATCATCTTTCTCGTTGCAAGCACGCTGACGGATCAGCCGACGCTTGACTTTGGTCCCGTCGCTGAGCCGGGTGACAAACTGCGGATCGGCTACCTCGGACACCGGTACGCCCACTTGCTCGGTGATTTCCGACATCGCTCGAAGCGTCCACTATACCACTTTGCCTTTTCAGGCATGCACGGGGTTTCGGCGCGGCTTTCTCCCCAGCGGGCGCCCAGACCCGTCGCGCAATCCCACTGTGCGATCCTCGAGTCTAAAGCCGAGTGGGACAACCGGCGTATGCGGCAGAACTGGAAGCTCACGCTGGAGTACGACGGAACCCGGTACCACGGCTGGCAGGAACAGCAGAACGCCCGGACCATTATGGGCGAACTGCGGCGGGCAGTCGAGGCCTATTTGGGTGTCCCTGTCGAACTGCAAGGAGCGGGGCGTACCGATGCCGGCGTTCATGCTCTCGGGCAGGTGGCCCATTGCCGATTCGATGCGCCGCGCCAGCCTTCCCCTGGGGAGTTCATCAGGGCCGTCAATGAAAAGCTCCCCGGCGATATCGCGCTGCTGGCGGCACGGCCGGTGGATTGGGAGTTTCATGCCCGGCACCACGCGCTGAGCCGGCGGTACCTTTACCGCTATTCCCTTCGCAAGCAGGCCTTCTTGCGACGTTACGTTTGGTGGGTCAAGCAACCACTCGACCTTGTGCGCATGCAATGGGCCGCGCGCATGATCGAGGGCCGGCACGACTTTCGGCTGTTTCGTGCTGAAGATCCGGAGCGCCCCAACGAATCCACGATCGTGGTCGTCAACCGGTGTTCTGTGGAGCGAGAAGGCGATTTGATCCTGTTTCGGATCGAGGCCTCCCACTTTTTGTGGAGGATGGTGCGACGGCTGGCGGGCGTGCTGGCCCGACTCGGTGCGGGGGAGCTGGACTTGGAGCAATTTGGCTTGCTTCTGGAGGGGAGAAACGATCTGGGCTTGGATGTGGCTGCTTGGACAGCTCCTGCGGCTGGGCTGGTTTTGGAATCCGTGCAGTATCCCCCGCGCTATGCCTGAGCAAGAGTGGGTTGCTGGCGGGACAGACGCTGGGGAACGCATGGCTGAAGCTGCGCCATCCGTGCTAGAGTGCTTGGTGGAATGGCACGCGGCGTCAACAAGGTAATCCTGGTAGGCAACTTGGGGCGAGACGCGGAGACGCGGTTCACACCGGCGGGAGTAGCCCGGACGACCTTTACGGTGGCCACCAGCCGGCGCTGGAAGGACCCGCAGACTGGCGAGTGGCGTGACGAAACCGAGTGGCACAACGTCGTGCTCTGGCGCCAGGAAAACCTAGCGCAGTATTTGACCAAAGGGCGCCAGGTCTATGTGGAGGGCCGGTTGCAAACGCGCGCCTACGATGATCGGGACGGAAATCGTCGGTATATCACCGAAATCGTCGCCGAAAACGTCGTGCTTCTCGGAGGGCGGGGCGAGGTACCGGAAGAGGAGGGCGCCCCGGCAACTCCACGGCTGGCAGCCGAGCCGGCTGCGGAAGAACCGCCTATCATCGAGACCGAGATTACTGACGACGACATCCCCTTTTAGTTGCGCCTGGTGGCAAGGGTTCAACCCGGCTGATCCCGCGGGTGGAAAACCGTGGCTCGATAGTCTGGC
>JAUQPO010000308.1 GCA_030550335.1 Acidobacteriota bacterium | reverse complement strand
GGGCCTAGCCACCGCTTCCGACATCCGAGTGGCCATGGCCACCATCATCCTCGCTCATGCCGGCAGCTCTATCGTTTGGGTGTTTTCGACCACCCTGCTCCACTTGCAGACTGAAGACCAGTACCGTGGGCGAGTCTTTGCCGCGGATTTTGCACTCCTGGTGTTGAGCATGGCCATAGTGTCCTGGACCAGTGGCACAGCGATCGACCGCCAGATCTCCGTGCGCACAATCGCCCTGGCTACAGGTCTAGTCGCGCTCGTCCCTGCGGCTTTGTGGGCGCGCATGGCCATGCCATTGTGGCGACCAGCAGGAGCCCTCTCAGCCGCGGATCACCCAAACTCGTGAAAAGCCTTCTTTGGTGGATGGGGGCACGAGCCGGGCCGCCATTCGGTCGATGACCGAATCCGGCACCATGCGTTGTCTCTGGCGGTTCCGCTGCTTGCACACCTCTACAGGCACATCGAAGAACAAAGCCTCGACCGAGCAGTTATACAAACGCCCAAGCACGATGTAGGGCCGCCGTTCTTCAGGCGTCAAGTGAGTCGCATCAATGTAAGTGATCGGGCGGCCAAGTGCCAGGCGGTGCCGGAGCAAATAGCGGATCGTAGCGAAGACGCGCCCGTGGATCCACTGGTTGTTCTCGTCATCGGCTAGTAGCTCCCGGATGTGATCTGACGAGAGCGTGGGCACGCGCATCCGGCGTACGAACGTGCTCTTACCGGAGCCGGGCAAACCCACCAGGACGATAATACGGGGGCGCGGCCGAGCAAGCGCTTTGCTTTCGGTCCCGGCCTGGGGTGCGAGCGAATCTGGCTGGGCACCCGTCGTGCCTGGAGCCTGATTAGCCATAGCCTGATCGTTCGTCCCCATGGACGGAGACTGGCCTCTATTGGAGATTTTCGAAAATCGCCGCCACGCCCTGCCCTCCTCCGACGCACAAAGTGACTAGTCCGTAGCGGCCTCTGCGCCGGGCCAGTTCGTAAAGCAGTGTCGCCACCAAGCGTGCCCCGGTCGCTCCCAGCGGGTGGCCCAGAGCGATCGCGCCCCCGTTCACGTTGACGCGGTCCATCGGTAGCTTCAACTGCCGCGCCACCACGAGGGCTTGAACAGCGAAAGCCTCGTTCAGCTCAATTAAGTCCATGTCCTCCAAGCGCAAGTCCGCCCATGCCAGAGCTTTGGGTACAGCAACCACTGGCCCAATGCCCATCAGCTCTGGCGGCACCCCGGCTACCGCATACGCCACCAAGCGAGCCCGTGGCCGCCAGCCCAGCTCTTCCGCTTTGCGCCGCGAGGCGATCAATGCCACCGCCGCCCCGTCACTGAGCGGAGAAGCGTTGCCGGCAGTCACCGTTCCCCCTGTTTTGAAAGCGGGCGGCAGCTGGCTGAGAGCCTCCATCGAAGTGTCCGCTCGTGGCAACTCGTCGCGAATCACGATGGAGTAGCGCGTGTGCGGCCGGCCATCGATGATCTCCGTAATCGGAACTTTCACTGGAATGATCTCATCATCGAATCGGCCAGCTTCCTGGGCCTGCACCGCTTTCCGATGACTTTCCAAAGCGAACTCGTCCTGTTCCTGCCGGCTCACGCGATAACGCTCCTGTAGGTGCTCAGCAGCCAACCCCATGCTGAGGTAGACCTCTGGCCGGCGCTCCAGCAACCGGGGGTTGGGATTACGCTGCCACCGGGCGAGAGGGATAAAACTCATCGATTCAGCGCCGCCAGCCAGGATCAGCTGGGCACGCCCGGCAGCAATTCGGTCCGCAGCCAGCACAATCGCCTCCAACCCCGAAGCGCACAGGCGATTCACGGTGAACGCCGGGACGATGTCCGGCAGGCCTGCCCGTAGCACGGCCAGTCGGGCGACGTTGCCGCCGGATTCCACATCCACCAGCGCCGAGCCCAAGATCACTTCGTCGATCTCTTCGGGACGCATCTCTGGATACCGAGCGCACAAAGCCTCGATGACCACCGCCGCCAGATCCTCTGGACGGTAGGGGCTCAGCCGCCCAGTGTGGGCCTTGCCGACGGGCGTCCGCAAACAGTCGATGATGACGGGTTCATGTTGCGGTGATGTCATGTTTTGAACGATTCGCTTCGCCCAGTTTTCTTCGCCAGCAGTTGCCGCACTTCAGCGGTGCCACACAAACTCAGAAATGTTTCCCGAGCCTGCTCCATCAAGTGACTCTCCGGGAGCTCGCAAGGGCTCACTGTGCCCCCGTTGGCGATCGCCGCAAACCTGGTAGCTGCCTCGAGCTGGGCGCTGTGAATTCTCCCGGCGCGAAATGCGAGCCAAGCTTGTAATCGCAACCGAGCGTAACCAACCTCTCCTCCGACGGGTAGCTGTAGTGGCGCCTGGCTCGGTTGAAAGGTAGCGGCCGCAGCTATGGCCTCTGCCCGGGCAGCGAGTAGCAAGCGCCTGGGATTGGGAACGACATAAGGCATGACGCTCAGGTAGCGGCGCTCGACGGCCTCTGCTGCGCTAGTGGTGAGTCGGCCTGCTAGAGCGTGCTCCCATAAAGGTGTCGGATCGGGCAACTGATTCAGGGCGCGCATTAGTCCCGTACCGATCGGGATCAACCCCACGGAGAATTCGTCAAAGCCCAGATACAGCTCTCGAGTGGTCAGAACACGCCCGGCGATGAGTCCCAACTCAGCTCCTACGCCGCAGGCATACCGGTGGATGGCCGCAACGATCGGAAAGGTCACCCGGCGCGCACGCAGTAACCACCGTTGTACCCTCGCTATCCAGTGTTCCAGTTCTGTCCAGCGGCCTTCTTCTGCCAGCGTAGCGATGGTCCGAAAATCCAGTCCCCCGCAAAACGCTTCCCCAGAGCTGGTCAACACCAGGGCTAGAAACCGATCACCCAGCCAATCCAGCGCCTGTTCGAGCAGGTCCAAAGCCTGCTCGTCCAGCGCTTCACCTGTAGGACTCAAATCCACGCCGAGCACCTGTTCCCCGAGATCGACTAGCGTTACGCGGGGCGACTGGCGCAATACCACGCTAGTGCGTTTCAAGTCGACCAGACCGAGAATGCCCGGAGGCTCTACGATCCGTCGGTAACGTCGCAGCGTAAAATCAAAGCATTCCATCTGGGGCCGGCCACGCTCGTCGGCTGGGCGGTAGAAGGTTCGCGCTCCAGTCCGCAAAAGTGTGAGAACCGTCTCCGGCACCGCGCGCGAGTCTTTTTCCAAGCGCCGGGCGAGCTCCCAGACACCCAATGCGTCCCAGGTTTGGAATGGCCCGAGTCCAAAGCCGTATCCCCAGCGCGCTGCCCGGTCCACATCGGCCACTCGCTCGGCGATTTCAGTCACCACCGTAGCCGCGTAGCACAAGTACTCGGAGATCAGCTTCCAGGCGTACTGGCCCTCGGGTCCGGGAAGATCTATCGCCCGGCCAATGCGAGTTGGCAGGGGTAGCTCGGCCAGCTCCTCGAGTGCGCGCGGAATTGGTCGTGCCGCAATGTAATCTCCACCACCGGGTTGCAACACTCGCACAGTCAGTTCGCTGCCGTTTAGCCGGAAAAATCCCCGGCCGCTCCGCCGGCCGAGCTCATGTTGCCTGACCAGCTCGACCAACGTGGCATGCGGCTCCCAGTAACGCCGCGCTGGATCATTCTCCAGCCGCTCGTAAAGGTTGCGCAACCAGGCAAGCCAGACATCCCATCCGAGAGAATCGGCGAACCGAAAACTACCCACTCGCGCCGAGCCGATCAATAGCCCACTGAGCCAGTCGGCCAGTTCCAAAGGCAACTCTTGCTCGATGGCAAGCCGCTGCGCGAGAGCGTGATAGAAGCCCGCGACGCGTGTGGCAATGAAGCCCGGTGTGTCTTTGGCGCGAAGCACGCCTTTGCCCAACCGCTGGTCGCAAAACCGCTCTACCCAGTCCAGCGTCCTCGCATCGCTTTCTGGCAAGCCCACCAGCTCGACTAGGTAACAGTAGCGCGGCGGATGAAAGAAATGCACGCCGAGGAAAAACGGGCGGCTTTCTTCGGGCAGAGCTTCAGCCAAGGCCGCTACCGATAGCGAAGTGGTGCATGTGCTCACCAACGCGTCGGCCGCGCAAAAAATGCCGACCTGCTGCAGCAAGAGCCGCTTCACACCCGGCTCCTCCGGCAGTGCCTCGATCACCCAGCCACACCCACGTAGTTTGGCCAGGTCGTCCTCCACGTTACCGACCTCGATCAAGCGCAGGTCCACCGGGCTGAACAAAGGCGCCGGGCGTTGCGCGCGCAAGCGTGCGAGAGCCTGCTGGGCTTTCACGTTGCGGTCGCGTTCGCCCGGCGCCGGTTCGTCGAGCAACAGGACGCGGAGGCCGGCCTGGGCCAGCAA
>JAUQPO010000307.1 GCA_030550335.1 Acidobacteriota bacterium | reverse complement strand
TGCTATAGTTATTGCCCGGCTTTACGGCTCGTACAAGCTTGCCACCGCTCATGGGACTGCGGATTACTGCCTCCCAGGCGTTTTGGTGGCACGCCGCCAACAAGCTGGTCAAGCATAAACAACTCCTGCTAGCCGGACGATTTGCTGGATCGTCTCGGCAGACCCTGGGCTGCTGGACACGATGGGCTGGCTCTGCTCTCAGCGAAAGAGTTCATGCGCGCAGCCGAGCGCCCCTTGTTTGCAGCGTTTCGACTAAGGTCCGCCGGAGCTTGGCCTTGAGCTCGGCGGCTGAGATGGAGCTCGCCAAGTTTACGAGCTCACGCGGGTCTTTGTCGTAATCGTACAGTTCCTCCCCGAGCCGGCCCTCGTCCCAAAAGGTGTACCGGTGGCGCTCGGTACGGATGGTGTAGCCCATGACCGGGATCTTGCCACTACGGCGCTGGACTTGGGTGATTGCCGGTTTGGACCAAGGCGCCTGCGGGTTTTGCAAGAGCGGCACGAGCGTTTGCCCGTGGAGGTTTTCGGGCGCCTGTCGTAACGCGCAAAGGTCAACCAGGGTCGGGTAGAGGTCCAACAACTCGACCGTCCGGGGGCAGGTACGCCCGCGCACACCCACACCGGGGCCGCAAATCATCAGGGGCACTCGGGCCGAGGCCTCAAACAACGTCTGTTTCATCCATTGCCCGTGCTCGCCGAGCTGGTAACCGTGATCACTCCAGAAGACGATGACGGTGTTCTCGACCAGCCCGAGCCGCTCGAGCGCATCCAGCAACCGCCCGACTTGCGCGTCCATGAACGAGATGGAGGCGTAGTAAGCACGCATCGCCTCGCGTCGCTGTTGTTCGTTCATGCCCCAGTGAGCTGGCCGGGTGAAGTAGGCGAGCTCCGGCGCGATGCGCATTTCGTTTTCGCTAAAGGGGATTAACTCGATGCGCTCCAACGGGTACAGGTCAAAATACCGCGTGGGCGCGATCCAAGGCACGTGGGGGCGGTAAAAACCTGCCGCGACAAACCACGGGTCGCGACGATGTTCTTCGATCAATCGGATTGCCTCCAGTGCCACCTTCCCATCGGTGTGTTCCTCGTCTGGCGCGGGCGAGGCATAGAAGCAGATTGCCGAGCCCAGACCGCGCTGGGGCGTGTAGTTAGTCAGGAGGGCTTCCTCCTTCGTGTGGTCTACGCCACAGGGGTTAACCACCTGGTGCCAGCTCGGCTTGTCGTCCAGGCCATCAGTGCAGATTTGAGCGGGCACTCCGTAGTGAAAGATCTTGCCGACTCGTGCCGTGAAGTAGCCGTTTCTTTGAAACAACTGGGCCAGCGTCACCGCATCGGGTATGGCTTGCCGGAAATGACGGGAGTTGTCGTAAACGGTTGTCGTGTCTGGGGCGAGCCCGGTCATCAGTGAGGCTCGCGAGGGGTTGCAAAGCGGGTACTGGCAATAAGCTCTGGAAAAACGCACCCCGCGCGCCGCTATGCGATCGAGGTTTGGTGTGCGCACCAGCGGGTGCCCGTAAGCACCAAGGCAGGTGTTGAGGTCATCGGAGGCTATGAAGAGCACGTTCGGCGGCCGGCGGGCGCTGCGGAGCACCGCGGGGAGAGAAGCCGCTGCCGCAAGCGCGATCCATTGGCGGCGGGTGTAGGTCGGGTGGTCGGTCATTTCACTGCCTCCACCGCCAGGCACTTATACCACAGGGCTTATGGTGGGCTCTAGGCCAGCTCCCACGCTGCGCTTCCCAGAGGAGGCGCCTATGAAAGGACGGGCGGGTCGCTGCCGGGGTGCCTCTGGTGAAGAGCCCAAAGCACGGACGGTCGCTGGCGCCGTGCCGAGATCGGCTGACGCTGCTCCGGACTTGACAGCGGGCTCCGGATGAGATAGTATCGATCCGATACCAAATTACGGAGGGGTAAAAACGATGCGCGCTGTGCGAATCTCGGTTGTACTAGCTGCACTGTGCCTGGTTGCGGTGACGATGGTTCGGTCGCAGCCCGCAACGCAGCAAGTTCCTTACCCGGAGGGGTATCGCCAGTGGACTCACGTCAAGTCCATGGTCATCCAGCAAGGGCACCCGCTTTACGACGCGTTTGGAGGAATCCACCACATCTACGCCAACGCTCAAGCCATGCAAGGTTACCGGTCCGGAGGAAAGTTCCCCGACGGCGCAGTGATCGTATTCGACCTTCTCGAAGCGCGGTCGGAAGGCGGCGCATTGGTGGAAGGTCAGCGCAAGGTCGTGGGAGTGATGGTTAAGGACTCGCGCCGTTATGCGCAAACCGGTGGTTGGGGATTTGAGGGTTTCAAAGGTGACACACGCGAGCGTGTAGTCACCGACGCCAAGAGCCAGTGCTTCGACTGCCACGCCGCCCAGAAGGCCACGGATTACGTCTTCAGCCGCTACCGGCCGTAACCCGGCAGCACGAGCCCGGGGCGATGTGCAAGCCTCTCGATAGGCTGCCGCAAGGCCCATTAAGCGTGCGATTGGCGCGCGGGTTCTAGAGCTCCGGGTGCGCGGGCCTACCGTCGGGCGCCGAGCCTGACGGGGTATCTAGGGTCTGGCAGACTGGCGGGTTCTCTTCTTGGGAGGACTGGCCAGAGCGAGGCATCTAACCCAATTCGGTGGAGTGCTCGGACTAGCCGGTTTCTGAGGCGCAGCTTCCGAGCACTCCATCCTGTGTTGCGCGGTTTTCGGCTTAGAAGTGGTGCGGCTCTGTGCAGTTTGGGGTACTGGGTGTCTACGAACCTCAGTATGCGGCGCACGGGTTGTCAGAGGGACAGCCGCCAGTTCACAGCCTCAACAGACTAAACCAGCATCCCGGGCATTGATTACCCGCTTGGGCTGCCCGAAAATTGGTCCCAGGCAGACTCGAGGCGACGCCTAGGGCAGGAATTGTGGCGGAGAGAGAGGGATTCGAACCCTCGATAGGGGTTTTGCCCCTATACACGCTTTCCAAGCGTGCGCCTTCAACCGCTCGGCCATCTCTCCGGCGCCAATGGAAGGCTTCTCGTTCCTGCTAATAGTCTACTTTGCGCCGGTACAGGAAGTCACGACCGACCAAATACCACTCCGGACCGTGTGGGCTCCGGAATACTTCGGCTCGACAAAACTCTTCGGGGCTCACCCCAAGCCCCGAAACCAGGCCTTTCCGGACCGCCTCTCGACCCCGCTCGGCCTCCTGCTCCCGAGCGATGGCTAGGTCCCGCACCGCGTTACGCCAGATTAGCGCGCGCCCTGTGAGCTCGCGCACCCGGCGTCCTTTGGGATGGATCCCGCACAGGTACTGCTTCAGTAAGCTCAAAACGGCTCGATCGCTGGGCAGCTCCGGCCCTACCAGCAGCGGAGGCTGCGGCTTGACGTCGGGCGCGACGACATCCGAAACACGGATTTCCATCGGGTAAATCGCCCAGCGGCCGCTAAGAGCTATCTGAGGTTCCAACCGCACGCGGCCGGGCGAGACGGTCTTGGGTACCCATATGTCGATCAGAAACGTTTCGACCTTCTGATTCGGAATCCCGTGATAAGGGTCAGGCACGTGCCCACGGTGGGGCAGGTTGACCGGCACAAGCCGATCCGGGATCCATTGGTCGCCTTGCTTGGTCCACAACTCTTTATAAACGTCGATCTCGAACACCTGGGCCGGATTCGTGCCCACATAGAGGTAATAGAACTGCCCTGGCGGTGCCCAGACAACCAAGCGAAACGTGGCGTAGGAATTGCGCGCCACCAGAGGCGAAAGGATTTCGCGTATTTGTCCACCGCGATCTTGAGGAATGATTTGCCCGAACGGGTCGACGCGCCGGAACTCCGAGTAGACCCAGACCTCAAGTTCTTGGGCTTGAGCGGGCGAAGCGAAGACGAGCACGCCGGTGATCACCAGCGTGAATACGATCCTTCGAACTACGCGCCTCGTCCATACTGCAAATGTAGTCAGCTCCGTCACAGTCCACGACGCTCCTGCGTTCCAAACGTGGCGCCGCTGCCTACTTCTGCACCGCCCAGTGCCCGGCCAAGCAGCTTCTACGTTCACCATCGCAAAGACTAGCACAGCGAGTTACCACCGGAGCGGACTCCAACCTGGGGGTCGCTTAGCCTGCGGCGTTGACTCATCGACTCGGACCGGGCCTGGTGGAGCCGGCCTTCCGGAACACGAAAGCCCAACTCGACGACGAAAAGCCTGTTTGTTCGGCGAGTGGGCGCAAGGTGGTGCGCTGAGGCTGCAAAGGGTAGCCGCCCGGAAGATAATCCACTAGGAAGTGCGCCACCGGCACACCGAAGGGATTAGAGCGTCGCTCCTGGGCCTGCTTCAGCAGCAAGTCTCCTTCTAGACCCGGTTCGGGAAG
>JAUQPO010000306.1 GCA_030550335.1 Acidobacteriota bacterium | reverse complement strand
ATCCCCTAGGAGCTCGACCCGCTCGGGAACGCCCACGCGCCGCAGCCATCCTTCCAGCGCGGCCACATCGGCTGGATGCACACGTACCCGCACAAGCTCTCGCAGCTCGACCTTCTCCAACGCTGCTTTGGCAATTCCAACGATTGCGTCAGGATCCACGAGAATCTCCCGGCGTAGGATCTTCCGCGCAATCGCCACCGCCAGGCGCACCAAGTCCCGTTCGGCCTCCCGGTGCACCTTCTGTCGCTCTTGCTGGAGCCTGCCAATGGCTTCCGCTACGCGGGCCAAGGCCTGATTGAGCTCCGCCTCGTACTGTTGCCGCGCGGCAGCTTGCCCCTCACGAAAACCGGCTTGACGAGCCTGAGCCTCGCGCTCCAGTAGTTCCTTTTTCAATCGGGCCAGTTCTCGTTGGAGCTCTAGTGTATCCGGTGCCGCTGGAGCAGTTTCGATCCCGGCTTCACTGTTGGTGCTTGCGTGGCCCCCACCCGCGTTGAGTACCGGCCACACCATAGGCCGGACCACCACTTCCGCATCGGCCTTGAGTACCTTACACGACATATTGCTCGCCTACGGAGCCACGGAGGCTGATTACCCCTTCGGCCTCCAGTTGCCGCACCACTGCAATGATCTGCTGCTGGGCCGCTTCCACTTCGCGGATTTTTACCGGCCCGAGCGCCTCCATATCCTCGCGGAGCATCTCCGCACCGCGTTGGGACATGCAACTCATGATGTGCTCCTTGAGCTTGTCGCTTGTTCCTTTGAGAGCGATCGTCAACAACCGCCGATCCACACGAGCCAGGATTTCCCGGATAGCTTCCTGGCTCAACAACAGCAGGTCTTCGAACACGAACATCAGGTTTCGTATCTCTTCAGCCAAGCCCGCATTCACCTCTTCGATCTTTTCCAGAATGTCCTTGCTCGTGTTCACGTCCAGCTGGTTGAGGATCTCGGCCACCGCTTGGACCCCTCCATACGTCTCCCGGCTCACCTCCCCTAGGGCACGCATCTTCTGCCCAATGACAGCGCCTATCTTCTGCACCACTTCTGGCGAAATCTGATCGAGTTTGGCCATGCGGAGTGCAACGTCCGCACGGAGTTCGGGCGGGAGCGAGGCCAGCAATGCGGCAGCCTGGCTAGCGCTCAAGTGGGAAAGGACCAGGGCAATCGTCTGTGGGTGCTCCTTGTGGAGCAGCCGAGCAAGTTGCTGGGGATCGAAACGTCGGAGTGACTCCAAGCTGGTCAGCTCGGCTCCCAAGGTCCGTGCCAGCTGTTCCACCAGTTGGCGACCGCGGTCAGGTCCGTAGGCCTTGATCAACAGCTTCTCGGCATAATCGAGCCCGCCTTTGACCAAGTAGTCACGGGCCAGCCGCATGTCGTAGCACTCCTGCAGGACTCTTTGGGCAACCTCCTCGGAAATCGGACCTAGCTGGGCGACCTCCTTTGCGATCGTCTGGACCTCCTTCAGATCCAACTGGCGGAGCAGCTCAGCACTGATCTCCTCTCCGAGCAGCACCAGCAAGATGGCTGCCTTCTGTACCCCCGGAATCCGCTCTTGCGCCGCCAAGTTGCGAATCATGACGCCTTACTCTGCGGTGTCTTCCAGCCAGGTCCGGATCACTTGAACGGTCCCGGTCGCGTCTTTCTTGGTCTCCTCGCTGATCAGTTTCGCGAGCACTTCGCTCTTCCTCGCCTTGACCGGCTTTTCTTTCAACTGGCGTAATAACTCCTGCTCGAGTCGCTGCCGTTCGTCTGCGGGTGTGGGTAACTGCGCATGGATCCTTTCGGCCGCGCCTGCCTCGAGTTCCTGCCTAGCAACTCCGCCGGGTAACTCCTCCCGCACCATGGCTACTTCCAAGCGCCGGCGGCGCCGTAACCACCAGGCACCCACGCCGACTACCACCAGCAACGCGAGTACAACGCCTGCCGCAACCACCGCCAGCCAGCGATACTTCTGCAGCCATTGGACCACCCACCCGGGTACCGGCAGTTGTCGCCACCACGGAGCCGGCGTTGGCCGCGGCTCAGCTTCCGTAGGCAGGCCCTCACGCTCAAATGGCAGACTCTCAATGACCAACCGGTCACCTCGCTGCTCATCCAACCCTAAGGCCGCCGTGACAAGTTGCCGGATCACTTGAATCTTCTCCGCACTAGGAGGCACCAGGGTAGGTTTGGCCCGCTCGCCCGCTCCCTCCCATTGCTGGTCGTAGTCCAGCAGTACCGAAGCCGAGATCCGCTTGATGGTCCCGCGAGGCAGCTGCATGCGGCGCACAGTCCGCGTGGAGGCGTAGCTGATGCTTTCCGTCCGGCGAGTATGGGTACTCCGGCTTTCAAGCACGCTCGCTGGCGGACGGGGCAAGTTCGACGCCGTGCCCGGGATGCCCGCCGTCAATGGCCCCGAGGTCACGTCTTCGGTGCGGTCCGAGCGAGTCATGACTGAGCGGGCAGGATCGAAGATCTCCTCGCTCTGCTCGCCCGAGCTGAAGTCACACTCAACACTCACAGCTGCTCGGAAACGGTCCGGGCCCAACAGCGGTTCGAGCGTTGCTCGGATCTTCGCTAATAGGTGTTGCTCGAGCTGCTTTTGGTAATCTAGCTGGGCCTCGCTCACTACAGCCCCTTCCCCGCCTAGCGACGAGCGCGGCCGGTTCAACAAGTTGCCGTGCATATCAAGCACAGAAACGCGCTCCGGCGTCAAGCCTTGAACAGCGCTGGCTACCAGGTGGCAGATCGCTTGGACATTCTCCTGGGAGAGCCGTGCCCCAGGCCGGAGCTTCACCAGCACGCTCGCTTTGGCCGGCTCGCGTGCTTCGAGAAACACCGAATCCTTGGGCAGCGTAATGTGCACCCGCGCCTTCTCAACCTCGACCAACGAAGACACTGAACGTTCCAGTTCCCCCTCTAGCGCCCGGTGGTAGTTCACTTGCTCGGCAAATTCGGTGACGCCGTACTGGTTCTTGTCAAACAACTCGAAACCAATCCGCCCTGTGCGTGGGTAGCCCGCTGCAGCCAGACGCAACCGGACCTCGGCAACCTGCTCAGATGGAACCAGGATGGTAGCCCCGCCGTCAGCGACACGGTAAGGTACTTGGCTCTGTTGGAGGAGTGTGAGGATTTCACCCGCTTCCTCGGGGGCCAAACCGTAAAACAGCGGCCGAAAGTTCCGCTCCTTGTTCCAGCGCACCAGCGCGACGAGCAGCGCCACCACCAGGACCGGTGCTACTGCCAGCGTGATTTTCTGGCGGAGACTCAAGCCACCGAGAAAGCGCTTGATCGCCTCCATGGACGCCTCCGCCGGTCAGCAACCCTCACACTTGCATCCGCATGATCTCTTGATAGGCCTGAACCACTTTGTTCCGGACCTGCACGAAGAGCTCAAAAGCCAGCTCTGCCCGTTGAGTGGCCAGTGCCACTTCGTGGAGCTCCTCCGACTCACCGGAAAGGAACCGTTGGATCGCTTGGTGAGCATCCTGCCGGTATTGCTCTACCCGCTGGATCGCTTCGGCCAGCACATCTCGGAACCGGAGCTCCGCCGCTCGGCCAACTCCTCCACCGAGGCCAGCCAGCTGGCCCGATTCGATCCTGTCGATCTTCATCAGCCCTCACCTCGCAGCGGAACCGTTCTACCGGAATAACTCCAGCGCCCGCTGGATCATCCCCTTAATGACGCTCATCGTCGTGACGTTGGCCTGGTAAGCCCGCGCAGCTCCGAGCAGATCCACCATGTCTTCGGCTGGGCTAATTCGTGGAAAAGCCACGTACCCGTCGGCATCCGCGTCCGGGTGCCCAGGCATGTAGCGTTTGATCGGCTCGCGCGGGTCCTCGACTATCGCCGCTACCCGGACACCTACCGGGGGTCCCCCGAGGGCAGCTCGGAACTGCTCGGCAAACGGCACTACTTCAGGATCGGCCATAAAGACAACGTCTTTACGCCGGTAGGGCCCTCCCTCAGGCGTTCGGGTAGTCTCTGCATTGGCCAGGTTCTGCACCAGCAGCTCCGCTCGCGTCCGTTGGGCGGCCATTCCCGAAGCCGCAATCCCGAGAACCGAAAACAGGCTCATGGCGCACGACCCTCCTGGATCGCATTGCGCACCGCACGGATCTCCAGCCGGAGAAGCTCCGCGGCGACGTTGTACCGCAGGGCGTTTTCCGCCAGGAGCCGCGCTTCCCGCTCCAAACTCACGTTGTTGCCGTCGTTTTTCACCGGCAAGCCCTCGACCTCCACCACCGCCGGCAAATGCCCTTCAGCCAGGCTGAGGAACTCGTGTCGGAAATCCACGTCTTTCGTCCGGTAGCCCGGCGTATCGGCGTTAGCGATATTCGAGGCCACCACCTTTTGCCGGAGTGCCAGG
>JAUQPO010000305.1 GCA_030550335.1 Acidobacteriota bacterium | reverse complement strand
CAATCCGTCCAGGTGGCAGCTTCAACTGTTGCGGGCTCCCCGCTCCCGCACGCAACCACCAGACCCGCCCGGCCTCGTCACGGAACAGCGCTTGCCGAGAGTTAGGGCTGAGTTGTGGGCAGCGTACCGGGCGATCCCATTCGAACCACGTGCGGGCACGCCCCGATTTCGGCTCGACGATGCGCAATCGATGGCGACCCGCAGCCTGCTCGACCACTAGCAGCAGTCGCCCGTCGCGGCTCAAGGCGAGACCTTTGCCCCGTTGCCAGTCCGGCGGGATGGCGTACACGGTGCGTATCTCCCGATCGCGCAGATTAATCCGCACCAGCCGACTCCCATCGAAACACAAACACGCACGGTCATCGGGCACGAGTGTGTAGTCCTCAGGGTCTAAATTGGCTAGTTCGGTCAGCTGGAGGATCCGTCCCGATCGCCATTCCAGCCAGTACAGCTGCCAGCTACCCGACCGATTGGAGCTGAAAACCAGAAATTCGCCGCGCCGGGCAATCGATCGACACGGCGGCACAGCCAGCTGATGATCTCCCTGGGGAGCAGTGAGCCTGCGGACGGGAAATTCCGTCGCGCTGTCCAAAAATGAAGCGATCTCCGGCTCGAGCCATGCTGGCTTGCGCCTGACGGCGGGCTTACCGACCGCTGCGCCCAAAAGCGCTAGCCACTGGCGACGGGTCCAGGACGCAGGCACTACGCGTCGCTCCTTGTGTGGATGATGGCCTCAAACGCCCAGACTGTCACAGGCTGGGGTGTTCAGAACGGCAGATCCCGGCGTGCCAGTCGAGGCAGGCGGTTGGCCCGCCGCAAGAAGATGTACGGGTTCACCGGACTGCCTCCCTGACGCACTTCGTAATGCAAGTGAGGCGAAGTCGCTCGCCCGGTGCGGCCGACGGTTCCAATGATTTCTCCTTGCCGCACTTCCTGACCCGGGATCACGTCGACGCGCGACAGGTGACCGTAATATGTCGAGATGCCTGAGCCGTGGTTAATCACTACCAACCGCCCATACCGGCCGACCCATTCCGCCACCACCACGACCCCGTCGCCCGCCGCACGCACCGGGGTTCCCTCCGGCGCAGGGATGTCCACGCCTGTATGAAAGGCACCTTCGCCCGTGAACGGATCGGTCCGTTTGCCAAAGTAGCTCGTCAACCGGCCAGCGACCGGCCACAGTGTGGGTAGCGTGTTGGTGTGCCAGGGTGGCGGATTGCGGCGGGAAAAAACGGAGAACTTCGCGCTCTTCAGAAAGTTGTACTCTTCGAGGGTCTCATGAAATGTCGGCACCAACGAAGGATCCGACAGCACGTCGCCCGAAGCGTCCAAAGCGTCCTGCCGCACCCCGTAGGTCAACGAGATCTCTCGCGCAAACAACTGCAAACTCGCCAGCTGCTCCTCCTTTTGTTCGGCCTCTCGCGCCAATGCCTGATAGCGCTCCCGCAACAGTTCGATCTGAGCTCGCAGCGAGTTATAGTCGGCCACCTTCCAGACCATGCGCACGTACGTCCCGATGAACCCCAACACCGTCAGCACGCCAATGAAAGCGAGCACAAGCACAGCGTGCACGTAGTGCTGCGGAATGTGTACGCGACGTAGGCGCCCATGGACCGAGTGCGCAACCACAACGATGAAGTACGGCTGTCTGCGATGAGCGCCGTCGGGCATTGCGCTCCTCCGTGCGTGGTGTTATACGGCTCGCGACATGGGGTAGCTCACCAACAAACTTGAAAGGTACCAACTTGCCCCCCACCGTGTCAAACACCGTCAGGGCGGTGGGGAAACCTTTTCGGGCCAGCTGGTGGCGCCCAACGCGCTTACCCGACACCCTCGGGCCGAAAGACCAGGCGTACTCCAATCAGCCGGTGGTCTCACGGCGCGTCACAGCTTCAACGTGGCCACCTTTTCGCCAGTGGCTTCTTCCACTTCTGCGTGCAAGCTTCGGCCATGGGCGTCCATCGTGACGATGGCTACGAAATCCTTGACCCGCAAATGCCACATGGCTTCAGGGATGCCGAACTCCAGATAGTGCACCCCAAGCACCTTCTCCACCGTGCGTGCATAGTACTGGGCAGCTCCGCCGATAGCCGTCAGGTACACCGCCCCGTAGTCCTTCAAGGCTTCCAGGGTCTTTTGGCCCATGCCGCCCTTGCCCACTACGGCTCGGACCCCATAGCGGCGAATGATCTCGTGCTCGTACGGCTCTTCTCGCATACTGGTGGTTGGCCCAGCCGCTTTCACTTTCCACTCCCCGTTTTCCTTCAACACTACCGGGCCGCAATGGTACAGGACTGCCCCGTTGAGGTCCACTTCCGGCGGGTGCTTCACCAGGTGCGCGTGAACCGCGTCCCGCCCTGTGAAAACCTCGCCTCGGATCAACACTACGTCACCCACGCGCAAAGCACGCACTTGCTCTTCGGTCAATGGCGGGCTCAGAATGACCTCCCGACCGGTGAGTGGGAAACCTTCACCCTCGACCAGGCGCTCCACTGGCCGATCGGGGTCCCGGTACAACCAGCGGGTGATAGCCCCCGATTCCGCATCCAGCCGAACTCCGAGCCGCCGGTAAGCCCAACACTCGTACGCCACGGAGACGAAAAAGCTGGCCGGGAGGCGGTTGGCCGCCGTAATCTTGCAACCCAGCAGCGTCGCGTTCCCCCCGAAGCCCATCGCCCCAACACCAATGCGGTTGGCCTGCTCCATGATCTCCTGCTCCAGCTGGGCCAGCACCGGGTCGGGATTGACGTCGTCCAGGGGACGGAACAGCTGATACTTGGCGAGGGTATAACCGTGGGCACGGTCCGACCCTATGCACACGCCCACCACCCCAGGCGAGCAACCCAAGCCTTGAGCATGCCAAATAGCATGCAGGATACACTTCTTGACGCCCTCCAAATTCCGGTCTGCCCGCCCCAAATGCTCCAGCTCGCAGGGCAACGAGTATTGCATGTTCTGGTTCTCGCACCCGCCGCCCTTGAGAATCAGCTTGACCTCGACCTCGCGGTCATTGTCCCACTGTTCGTAATGAATGATCGGGGTTTCCGGACCGAGGTTGTCCCCGCTGTTCCGACCGGTAATCGAATCGACGGAATTGGGACGCAGTTTCCCCAGGCGAGTAGCCTCGGCGACCGCCTTGCGGATCGCTTCGCTGAAACGGATCTGATCGAGCCCACGGGGCGCATGGATCAGGAAGGTCGGCATACCTGTGTCCTGGCAAATGGGCCCCTGATCCTCATAGGCCATATCCGCATTGGCCGCCATCACTACCAGAGCCTGGTAAGACTGTGTCGAAGGGGTCTCCCGCGCCAGCGCCTGCTTCATAGCAGCCCGGACGTCAGGAGGCAAATTCACAGAGGTCTGGACGATCAGCTCGAGCAAGCTTTCGTGCAAAAATTGCATGGCCACCTCGCCACCACTCAAAAGGCGTGTCCTTTATCGTAGCCTGATCGTGACGAAGGCGGTGGCTCCGGGCAAGACGGCGGGGCTAGGATTGATGAATTCAACCACTACCTCGCTGCCGTTAACGCGCTTGACCGAACCATTGAAGGGGGAGTCTGGGACCTCCGCGACGCGCACCACGGCGGGCATGCCTGGCCGCACCAGGCTCACTTGATCCGGAGGGAGCTCGAGCACGGCCTCCATGCGCCTCAGATCGACAGCGATCTGGAACAGCCACTCCATTGCCGGGCTGACTTCTTCGCCGCTGCCACGGGCGATAGCGACCAAGATGCCGTCGACTGGTGAGTGTACTTCGGCAGCTGCCGAGTCCTGCAACGCCTCTTCCAAAGCCGCTTGTGCTTCTTGGCGAGCCTTCCGTGCTAGATCGAGTCTCTGCTGCACCACACGCACCCGCTCCTGGGCGAACTGGGCTGCTTGCCGGACCGCATCGTATTGCTTTTGCTCAACCTCCAGTTTTCTCTGAGCCTCCTCATAAACCAAGCGGGGAGTGGCGCCTTCTTGATAAAGACGACGCTGTCTCTGGGCTTCCTTGCGGACCTCCTCGTACTCGCTTTGGGCTTGGAGCAGTTGGGCCTCGGCGCGAGAAGCCTCTAGGCGAGCCGACGCTAATTGGGCCTCAAGATCCTGGACCCGTGCTTCCGCCCGCCGCAAATCCTCCTGGAGTTTCTGCACCTCCGCGGTTAACTCGCTATTTTCAATTACCGCTAAGAGCTGACCCGAGTGGACCTCGGCGCCGACCTCTACAGGCTCCAGCCGCAGAGTCCCTTCGATGGGCGCGGCGATATTGACAACGTTTTGAGCGCGAAGTTTGGCCTGGCCTTCTACAGTCACAGGAAGGCTCATTTGCTGGCCAGCGGCAGCTTCCTGACGGCTTTGGTGGGCCCTT
>JAUQPO010000022.1 GCA_030550335.1 Acidobacteriota bacterium | reverse complement strand
TGGTGAAATGCGAAGGCCTGTGGCGATTCCGACCCGTCAAGAACGATGTTCTTCAAGGCTCCGGCAATCGCCCGGTTGGTGGTCTTCGCCGGACCGAGACCGTGGCGAATGTTCCGGTCCAGAAACCGTGGGCCCATCTGCAGGAGAATGTCGGCGAGCTGACGCAGCGGCACCAGGAGCACATGCATGCTCTCGCCCTGAGGACCCGGCGCCTGCAGATGGCTGTCTGTGGATAACTGGTAGGTGCGGGCCATTAGCAGGTCCATGACCTCTTGATCGCCGCTCAGCGACTGGAACTGGACCATCATGGCTACGGGCCGCCCGAAAAACTCGTCTAAAAGGAACTTGCGGTCCTCCAGGTCCTCCCGGAGCTTCAAAACCATTTGGCTCGACCGGAGTTGGCTCAGTGGAGCCTCGCTTAGGAAACGGAAAATGACCTGATCGATTACCGCGCGATTCTCGATAACGTAGCCGCGGACTGTCCTGGCGAAGGGGTCTTGGTGAGCGTTTTCGCCGCTTGGTCCATAGAGCATGGCTAGGCCTAGGCTCACGAGCTGTTTCAGGCTGGACTTTACTCCGTCGGGCTGTTTGCTCAGGCTACAGCTGAGCAGGTAGAGGTTTCGGCGCTGGAAATCCACGTGGTAGCCGTTCAGGCCGGTCGACGAGCCCTCGATCGCCGCCTGCCTCATCGCCTGTTCCAGAGGTAACTGGAAGTGTTGCTCTAATACGGCCACCGCGAGGTAGTCGTCGAGCTTTCCGCCCCGCTGTGGCCGATAAGCCGTGTAGAGCTCATGCGCGCGCCTGCGCAGCTCAGATCCACTCATGGTGGTTACAAGCAACTCAGTTTAGCCGATGCGCGTGGGGGAGGGTTTCGACCGGTCAGCTCTGGGTTGCACAGGCTTATGTCTGTGAGCAAAGCAGGCGGCGGGCAAAGCCCGCCCCTCACGCCTCGCCCGCCGCTAGCTCCACGCCTCTGTTCAGAGCACGCGCAAAAACGCCACAAGCGCCCGCTTTTCTTCTTCGGTGAGATTCGTCCCCAGCACGAGGTTGAAGAACTCCACGGTGTCCTCTATGGTTAGCAGTCGACCGTCATGCAAATACGGGGGCGAATCTTTCAGGCCACGCAGAGGGAAGGTCTTGATCGGCCCGTCGGCTGCAGCCATCCGGCCGTTGATCATTCGGGGCTTGTAGAAGCGTTCCGTGCGAAGGTTGTGCATCAGGTTATCCGTGTAATAGGGGGCGGGATGGCACAGTCCGCACTTGGCCTTTCCAAAGAACAGCTCTTCGCCGCGAATTTCCTCGGGGGTTGCCTTGCTCCGATCGAGTCGTCCATCGACGCCCAGCTTCGGTGCCGGCGGAAAGTCCAGCAGATTCTGAAACTCCGCCATGAAGTGCACTTGGCTTCCGCGTTCCAGGATGTTGACGCCCTTCTTGGTTGCCATCACGGGATCGCCATCGAAGTAGGCAGCGCGCTGCTCGAACTCTGTGAAGTCCTCAATGCTCCGCAGAGCTCGCTGGGAGCCGAACAGGCGTTGGATGTGAACACCCCGCAGGCTCGGTGTATCGATGCGGTGACGGAACTCCTGTGGCCGGATGTCGCCAACCAGATGGGTGGCCCCATTGGTGTGGCCGTTGACGTGACAATCAAAGCAGCTCACTCCCAAGCTGGGTTCACGAGACCGGCGATCTTCGGTCAGATTGAATTGTTGCTGGGGGAAGGGCGTCACCAAAAGGCGTAGCCCTTCCAGTTGCTTGGGATTCAGAATGCCGTTGAACAACCGGTAATAGTTCTGCGTGGTGACCAGCTCCCCACGCGAGACGTCGCCCAGATCCGGTCGTGTAGTCAAGTACATCGGGGGAGGGAATTCTGGCAAAAAGTGATCGGGTAGGTCGAAATCCAGATCGAACCGGGTCAAGTCTCGGCCTGTTTGCCGCTTGAGTTCGTCAATGTGGAATTGCGGGAAGACCATACCGCCTTCGGCGTGGTTCGGATGCGGAAGCGGGTAGAAACCAGCTGGCCATAAGTCCTTTTCCCGGATTTGCTCGGGTGTCATCTGAGCCAGCTGCTGCCAAGTAACCCCCGGGGGTAATTTGACACGAACGCCTCCCTGGACGGGCTTGCCCCGTGACATGGTGACCCCGGGTGCCGGGCGATTCGACAGGTCGTAGCGCTCCTGTAACAGCTGTAAGTGGCGGCGCATCACTTCTTCCTTGGCCGCCGACATCCGGCGAAAGACTGCCTCGAAAGGCTCCTCGATCAGTGGGGCGTAGCTGGAGCGCTGCTGCGCGAAGCCAGCCAGTCCACTCAGGATGAGGACTCCGGCCAATAGATACCGAGGCAGTTTCCCAAACTCGCTGTGACCAACAAAGGCCATGCATCATCCTCCCTACTGGGTGTTGCAACCGGCGGCCGTGTTCAGACCGCCTGCTGAATGGTCAACACCCCAGCGCCGGATTTATTCCATGGATTTGAGTCGAGCGGAGGGGTTTTGAAGCGGGGGCTCGACCAACTCATCTTGGAGTGTTACAGTGCCCTGTACCGGTATGCGCGGGTGCTGTGCCGAGATCCAGTGGTCGCTGAGGATCTCGTGCAGGAAGCCTTGCTTCGGGCCATGCGTGCTAGCCGGCCTCCTCGAGAGCCCAGCCTGGTGCACGTGCGCCCTTGGCTGTTCCGCATCCTACGCAACGTGTGGCTGAACGAATGCCGACGGAGACGCCGGGACGTGCCCGAAGAGTCGCTAGCTGCAGATCCTGCGCTCCCAATGGAGCCCGGGCCGAGTGGTGAAGCGGACCGTTACAGAGTTCTGGCTGCGATCGAGTCGCTCCCCCCACTGTATCGGGAAGTCATCCTGTTGCGGGACTTGGAAGGGTTGTCCTACCAGGAAATCGCACACCTGTTAGAGTGCCCGTTAGGGACGGTGATGAGCCGGTTGGCCCGGGCACGCAGCAAGCTTCGCCGGGCATTGCTCGGCACGCTAGCACCTCAGGGCAAGAAAGCGTCATGAGGGCTTGCCAGGAGCAACGATGGCGATTGCATGCTTACGTGGACCGCGAGCTGGCTGCCTCGGAGAGGCTGGAGTTTGAACAGCACCTGGAAGCCTGCCCGGCTTGTCGGGAGGCGATTCGGGAGCTGACGGAGCTGGTATCCAGACTTCGCGCGGTGCATCCGCTGTACGAGGTTCCCCCGAGTCTCCAGAGCTGGGCCCGTGAACAGTTGCAGCCCTTCGGACGCATGTTGCGGGTGCGGCGATGGATAGCGGCGGCGGTCGTTTGCTTAGCCTTTTTGGTCGCTATGAGCCTGTGGAGGAGCCATGCCGAGATCCCAGCCGAGGTCGTCTTCGCCACGCGCGTGCACCAGCGATACCTTCGCGGAGAGTTGCCGCTCCAGGTCCGGTCGGACCGGCCAGAGTTACTAAGCCAGTGGCTCTACCAGCACTGCGGACTCGGTTTGCAGTTACCCAACTATCCCTCGCCGAAGGGACACACCAAGGCTTATCGGCTGATCGGAGCTCGCAAACTTGACGCAAAAGGTGGGCCGGTAGCGTTGCTAGTTTATGAGCTGGACGGTGAGCCCATTTCGCTCTTAATGCGCACCGCGGCTCAGCCATCAGACCTGAGGGCACAGGGGGCCTCGGCCGTGTATCGACTGGGCGGGTTGGACTTCCACCTTTACCGTTACCGCGGTTTTCAAACGATCTGCTGGTCCGATAAGGGGCTTTCCTACAGCCTAGTCACTAGCCTGCGCCTGGACGGGAGCAATCCATGTGTGCTGTGTCACGGTGGAGGCCAGAGTGGGCAGCCACAGGGCTGGCCCCAGTGATTGCTGGGGCCGCTCTATGTAGACGGGGCCGGTTTTACGGTCGACCCACCGGGAGCAGGTATAGCGGCTCCTCCTGACGGAAAGACAGCAACTTTTTGAGCTGATTGTCATAAAAGGCGCCAATCGCCACGGTGCCCAGGTGCAGCGCCGTTGCCTGTAGGTAGATGTTCTGCGCCACGTGACCCGCCTCCATGTGGACGTATCGGATCCCGCGCTCGCCGTATTTCTTCGTGGTGCGGGAATACACGGCAGCGACCACAATGACGGCCGGGGCTAAGCGCACAGAATCCTGATCCAGCGCTGCCCGGGCCAGGTCCTTTCGCGCTGGGACTTGCGCGTAGTACTCGATGCGATGCCCGTTCGGGTGGTACCAGTATATGCCCTGGGTCAAGCGATCCACCTCCCAGGCGCACACGAACAGTTCGATCGGGTACAGTGCCCCAGCCGATGGGGCTGTGCGATAGCCCATCCGGTGGGTGATCCCTTGCCCAGCCCACAACAGCTGGCTGAGCTCCTCCAAGTTCAAGGGGCGGGGGCTGAACTCACGGATCGACCGTCGGCGCTCCAGGCAGAGCTCCAGCGACATCGGACCTTGTGTGCGTGGCTTCGGAAGTTCGAGCATCGTTCCCCCCTGTTCGGCTGGCTGCCGCCACTGATTACAACCATCAGCGAAGAGCATGGCCAGGACACTGAGCCGCCGCGGCAGCTCTAAGCAAGGAGGCTCGCGGCGTGCGGGGCAACCAGACAATTGCGCTCCCGCTGGTTATTGTAACTGTCCTTGTATGCTTGTTAATTGGGCGTGCGTAGTTTCCGCGGTACCTGCGGCGTTTGCGGCAATGTGGTCACCCCACTGTCGCGGCAGCTTCCGGTTTGTCCGGATTGCGTCCGTCAGCGTCCGGGAGAAGCCATCGAATTGGCGCGCAAAACGCACGCCGAGGCTCGGCGACGGTTTGGTCTCCCCGCGGAACCCCCGCGGGACCCCGCCGGGAAACTCTGTGGCCTTTGTGCGCAGGACTGCCAGATTGGCGAAGGGCAGCGCGGCTACTGCGGGCTTCGCATGGTTCGGAACGGGCGGTTGATTCACCTCGCGGGTACCCCTCGAGCCGGTTTGCTGGAATGGTACCGGGATCCACTGCCCACCAACTGCGTCGCCGACTGGGTGTGCGCTGGTGGTCAGCAAGCTCGCGGGCACAATCTAGCAGTTTTCTATTGCAGCTGCACTCTGGATTGCCTCTTTTGCCAAAACTGGCATTACCGACACGCCTCGCCTTACGCCGACCGGAAGTGGTCTGCTCAAGAACTGGCCGACCAGGCTACGTCCGAGACGTTCTGTGTGTGTTTTTTCGGTGGGGATCCGGCCTCGCAAATGGTGCATAGTTTGGCCACCGGCAGGTTGCTGGCGGGGCGAGGCGTACGGGTTTGTTGGGAAACTGCCGGCACCGCGCACCCGAAATTAATGGATCAAGCACTGGAATTGGCCTTGCAGTCGGGTGGCTGCATCAAGTTCGATCTCAAGGCGTACTCCAAGTCGCTCCATTACGTTTTGACCGGGGGATCCAACCGGCAGACGCTGGAAAACTTCGCCCGTGCGGCGCGGAGATTCCGGGAGCGCCCCGAGCCACCGCTGGTGGTGGCGAGCACACTTTTAGTACCCGGCTACATCGACGCAGAGGAAGTCCGGCGCATCGCCTCGTTCATTGCGAGTTTCGACCGCCGCATCCCTTACGCATTACTCGCTTTTGCCCCACACTTTGTCCTCAGTGACTTGCCGCGGACATCTCTGCGTCTGGCTCGGGAGGCCGAACGAGCAGCACGGGAGGCTGGCCTGGAGAAGGTGCGCGTTGGTAACGTCCATTTGCTCATGCCGGATGAAAGTTGACCGGGGTGGCCTTGACGGGCTCCCGGGTTTGTAATAGACTGCTTCGGAGCTTCCCGTAGGAAGCTAGGGAAGGCAAGGGCCTCAAGGGTGCAAGGCAGGGCGTGCGGCGCGGCGGGAGTCTTTGCCTACCCAAATCTCATCAAGGAAGGGAGGCGGTTTGGCTCATGAGCAGCCTGGTTGAGCGTATCCAGCGAACACTGCTTTGTTGTCTCGCAACAAGCCTCTTGTTGGTGCCATCGCTGGCGCAGGTCGAGCGGGGCACCATCCGGGGAACGGTGACCGATACCACTGGCGCCGTGGTGCCTTCGGCGCGCGTCACGGTCACCAACGTCGCGACGAACGTAAGCGTCACCACGCAGACCACTGAGACAGGCAACTACGTCGTCCCTTCGTTGCCTCCTGGGACTTATACCGTCCGCGTCGAAGCGGATGGGTTCAAAACCTACGAGCGCAGCAATGTAGTGCTCATCGCCGGTGGGACGGCAGTCGCAGACGCCGTACTTGAGGTCGGTCAGCTTACGGAGTCGATCACGGTCACCAGCAGCTTGGTGCAGATCCAAACGGAGAACGCAAAGGTCACCACCCAAGTGGCGACCAAGATGATCGACGAGTTGCCGTTGGTGGTGGGCGGCGCTATGCGGGGTGCGTTCGATTTGGCCATGATCACTCCGGAGGCGAACAAGCCGGATAAGGATACCGATAAGGCTTTTAACATCGGTGGTGGCCAAGCAGGGGCTTATGGGGCCACGCTGGACGGTGTTTCGATCCTGACTGGCCGGTATAACTCGATCCAGTGGGCCAACGTGAACACGCCCCCGGTGGAGGCTTTAACCGAGTTCACGGTGGAAACCGGTGGCTTTAAGGCTGAGTATGGTCGGGCTCAAGGAGGCGTGATCACGTTCGCTTCGAAGTCGGGCACTAATGAGTTCCACGGGAACGTGTACGAGTTCCTCCGAAATGATGCGCTAGACGCGCGGCGGTTTTTCGAGGCCAAGCGTGGGATCTACAAGCAACACGATTTCGGCTTTAGCTGGGGCGGCCCGGTGTGGATCCCCAAGGTTTACAACGGGCGAAACAAGACGTTTTTCTTCACTGCAGGTGAGTTCTTCCGCAATCGCGTCGGTGCTTCGAGCGCCTACTTCAGTGTTCCCACCCCGGAAATGTATCAAGGGGACTTCACCAAATGGGTTGACGACAAAGGGAAGCTGCTGCCCATTTACGATCCTGTCACCACGCGGTTAGCGCCTGACGGCAAGAGCTACATCCGGGATCCATTCCCTGGTAACCGCATCCCGCAGAGCCGCTTCAGCACGCTGGCCACGAACTACATCAAGCTGTTGGGCAACCTAGCTTATCCCAACAACAACGCCACCCCCGGAACCAGTGCGTACGTCCGCAATAACTACATCAACGCCACGGGTACTGCTCTGGATCCTTGGACCAAGTACTCCATCAAGATCGACCAGAACTTCACGGACACGACTAAGGTGAGCTTCCTTTATAACTTCGGCCTTCACGAGCGGGTCCCTGGCCCCGATGGTTTCCCAGGCCTTCCCGGGATCCTAAACACTAACCGCATCGATACGCAGAAGAGCCACGTGTATCGCGGCACATTCACCAAAGTGCTGCGTCCAACCCTGGTTTTCTACGCTTACGGCGGCGTGAACTTCTGGAAAGAGAAGCACGAGGCTTTGACCTTGGATGGCAAGTGGTCCCAGAAAGGCGTATGTTTGAAGGGCGCCTGGGACTGCGATCGGAACCTGCTGAAAGTCGAGTTCTCCGACTACTCCACGTGGGTGGCCGATGCGTACGATGGCTCGGAGAACTTCGTGTTCAGCTATGGTAACGACCTGACGTGGATTAGAGGCTCTCACACCGTTAAGTTCGGCTATTTGTGGGAACGGATCCATTACAACGGTTTTGGCCAGCAAACCATCGGCGGGCTTGCCCGCGGTGACCGCAGATCCACCAGTGTCCCCAACGACAACAACTTGTCCACCGGCGGTGGCAACGGCTTCGCCAGCTTTTTGCTGGGATACGCGTTTTCGGGTGGAACCGAGAACGATCGGTTCATCGGCCAGCAATGGCGCAGCCATGCCTGGTACGTGCAGGATGACTGGAAGGTCACGCCGCGGTTGACACTGAACTATGGCGTGCGGTACGAATTCACGTTGCCCCCGATCGAGCAGAAAAACCGTTGGAGTGACTTCACGCCCACCAAGCCAAATCCGCGTGCAGATAACCTGCCTGGTGCCTTGCGTTTCGCGGGCTTCGGACCGGGGCGAGAAAACTCCCGCACGCTCGTTCCTGGTTGGTGGGGCGGGGTTGGCCCCCGGTTCGGCTTGGCTTACAAGTTGAGCGACAAGACGGTCCTGCGTGCTTCCGGAGGGATCAGCTACGGGGTGGTTAAGACAGTCACCGGAAGCACCCATTTCGAGGGGTTCATCCTGATTTTCCGCCCGCAGAGCCTAGACAACGGGGTCACGCCCGCGTTCTTGCTGGACGAGGGCTTGCCGCCATACCAGAAGCCTCCCGTCATCGACCCGAGCTTCTCTAACGGCAACAACACTGCCTATTGGGATAACGAGGCTGTGAAACTGCCGGCGATTTATCAGTGGACGTACACTCTCCAAAGGCAGTTGTCGGGCTCGACTGTCTTCGAGATCGGTTACCGCGCAACCGTAGGTGCTCATTTGGTGGCTGGATTGAAGAACATCAACCAGCTCCCGTTCAGCTACCTGGAAAAGTACGGGCGTACGTTGCTGACGAGCAATGTCGAGTCCCCGCTAGCCAAGGCAGCGGGTATCACCCGTCCTTATAAGAACATCGATTGCGATTTCAGCCGGACCTGTGCTCCAGTGAGCGTGGCACAGGCGCTACGTCCATTTCCGCAATACCTGACGATCCAGACTCGGGAAGGGCACGGCGACAAGAGCGGCCACTCCAGCTATCACGCTATGGTCATGAAGCTGGAGAAAGCTTACTCAGCAGGTCTAACCCTTCAGGCTTCCTACGTGCTCTCCAAGCTGCTGACCGACGCGGACTCCTATGACGGCGACAACACTGCGCTCGATCATTACAACCGACGACTGGAGAAGTCCATCGGCGAATACGATGTGACTCACAACATCAAGCTGAGCTACATCTACGAACTTCCATTTGGTAAGGGCAAGCGCTGGTTGAGCTCTGGTCCGCTGGTGTGGTTCCTGGGCAACTGGCGAATCGCCGGAGTGCACTTCTATTCCAGCGGGTTCCCGTTGCCGTTGAACAACAGCGTTACCTTCCCCTTGTTCAACGGGCGCAATGCGGCCTGGGCCACGACTTACGAGGGCTGGATCGCCAAACACGACAACCCCAACTGGAAGGGCAACGACCGCTACTTTGTCGACCCATCCTACTTCGGACCGCAAGATCCCAACCGTCCGGGCAACACCACGCGTTTCAATCCCAAAGCCAGGATGCCCTGGCAAAACGAAGTCAACTTCTCGCTAGCTAAGACCTTCCCTGTCACTGAAGCTATACGGCTGGATCTGCGCTGGGAGATGTTCAACGCGTTCAACCGACCGCGGTTCAATCCCGGAAGCACCAACCTTCAGGCTCCAACTTTCGGGCAAGTCACCAGCACTTTGAACGAGCCTCGCAGGATGCAGCTTGGCTTGAAGTTATACTTCTGATAGCACTTTGCGAAGCAACTTCGTGGGGCGGCCGAGCCGGCCGCCCCAGGGCGTTTCGAGCTAGGTCGCTGGGTTGTCCCGCTCGGCTCGAGGTGAGCCCGTTGGACAGTCCGGTTGTCTACGCCGGGCGGCGTGGATAGAAACAACGAGCTTTCGCTCACCCGTCCTAGGCCCTTCCCGATTTCACATACCTTCTCGTAACTTAGAGGGGGAGGCCCCATGCGCCGCTTCGCCGAACTTTGCGAGCGAGTCGCGGCGACCAGCGCTAAGAACGAGAAGGTCGACTTGGTAGCCGCCTACCTGCGGTCCGTGCCGGTCGAGGAAGCCCGTCACGCAGCGCTATTCCTTTGCGGCCGGGTCTTCCCGCGCCGGGAGGAACGGACGCTTTCGATCGGTGGGGCCACCATTTGGGAGATTGTCCTCAAAATCGCTGGTGTCCCCGAAAAGCGCCTGCAGGCGGTCTACCGGACGTACGGCGATCTGGGCGACATGGCCGAGGAGGTCCTGCAGGCGCATTTAACGGAAAACCGGTTGTCTGTCCGGGACCTGGCTCACGCATTAGATCGTATGTCCCGCATGCGTGCTCCTTCCCAGCGCCAGGCGGCTTTGGAAGAGCTATTGCGCTCAGCGGATGCTCTGGTGGCAAAGTACGTGATCAAAATCATCACCGGGGATTTGCGCATCGGCTTGAAAGAAGGCTTGGTGGAGGAGGCGATCGCGCGGGCTTATGGCGTCCAGCTGGACCAAGTGCGGCGTGCCAACATGCTCACCGGCGATATCGGCGAGACCCTCCAGCTCGCAGCTCAGGGGGCACTGGAGCAAGCGCGCCTGACACTGTTTCGGCCTATCGCGTTCATGCTGGCCAATCCCATCGATTCTGCTGAGCAGGCCGTACGCGAGTTCCCGAACGGCGCCTTGGTCGAGGACAAGTACGACGGCGTGCGGGTACAACTGCACAAGTGTGGGCGCGAGGTCCGCCTGTACTCCCGCACGCTCGATGAGGTCCGCGAGTTTCATGAACTGTATCCCCACGTCGAATCGCTTCCAGGCGATTTCATTCTCGATGGAGAAGTCGTAGCTTGGCGTGATGGCAAGGCCCTGCCCTTCCATGAGCTGCAGAAACGGTTGGGTCGGAAGGAGCCCCACTTGTGGCTTGCTTTAGAGGTACCGGTGACATATTTCGTTTTCGACCTGCTGTACCTGGACGGTGACGAACTCTTGGATCGGCCGTTGGCGGAAAGAAGGGAACGCTTGGAAGTACTTTTGCGGGATGCTTCTTCCGAGCACGTTCAGCTGACGCCGGCTAAGTGGGCCAACACCGCCGAAGACTTCGAAGCAGCCTTCCGCGAAGCACTGGAGCGAGGCAATGAGGGGCTGATGATCAAGGATCCGCAGGCTCCCTATCTGCCGGGCACACGCGGGCGTCACTGGCTCAAATGGAAACAGCCCCTGGCTACACTCGATGTGGTCGTCACCGCGGTCGAGTACGGGCACGGCAAGCGCCGCGGCTTGCTGTCCGACTATACCTTCGCAGTCCGCGCGGGGGACCGGTTTGTGGACGTTGGTAAGGCGTACTCGGGTCTGACCGATGATGAGATCCGACAGCTGACGGACTTTTTCTTGCGTCACACGATACAGGATTTGGGCTTCCGCCGGCGGGTGGAACCGAAAGTCGTCCTGGAGGTTGCCTTCAACAATATCCAGCGATCGAGCCGCCATGAAAGTGGATATGCGCTGCGGTTCCCGAGGATTGTGCGGCTGCGGCTGGACAAGCGGCCCGAAGAGGTGGACACGATCGAGCGCGTCGAGGAGATTTTCCGCCGGCAGTTCGAACGCGGTCCCCAATAAGGTTCAGCGGGACGGACGGTGGGAACCACCAGGCTGTCCTTCCCAAATGCCTGGGATCGGGGTGCCACAAGCGTCGCAGCGCCCTTCGACCAAGTGTAGAGCCAGGACCTGGAAGCCTGCCCGGCGCACCAGTACCCGGCCGCAAGTAGGACAGTACGTGTTCTCGAGGGGGTGTCCCGGTACGTTGCCCAGGTAGACAAACTTGAGCCCTGCCGCTCGTCCGATCCGGTGAGCAAGTTCCAAAGTGTGAGTAGGCGTAGCGGGTGCGTGAAAGCGATAGGCGGGGTAGTAGGCGGTGACGTGCCAAGGGACGTTTTCTCCCAGTTCACGGACAATCCGGCGTGCGAGGCTTTCCAGTGTTCTAGGCTCATCATTCACGCCGGGGATTACCAGGGTGGTGAGCTCGATGTGAATGCCCAGGTCTCGGGCGCGCCGGCAAGTCTGCCAGATCTTGCAGGCATCGACTGCACCACAGTAGCGCCACACGGTTTGTTCGTCGCCTTTGATATCCACATTCATCGCGTGGAGTCCTGCTGCTGCCAGTCGCTCCAAGGCTTCAGGAGTCAGGTACCCGTTAGTGACGTAAGTGTTGTACAGCTTGTGTCGAACCGCTTTTTCGAACACTTCCAGGGACCACTCGAGCGAGAGCACCGGCTCATTGAAGGAAATGGAAGTTCCCTGGCACCCTCGTCTTGTAGCTAATTCCACGAACTCTTCCGGAGAGAGAAAGTCACCCGATGGGGGTGGCGGGATTTTGGAAATCTCCCAGTTCTGGCACCAGGGGCACTTGAAGTTACAGGACCAACTTCCGGCCGTCAACGCCCGGGAACCTGGGTAGAAGTGGAAGAACGG
Source organism: Acidobacteriota bacterium (assembly GCA_030550335.1). GTDB lineage: Bacteria > Acidobacteriota > Terriglobia > Bryobacterales > Bryobacteraceae > JAUQPO01. The sequence continues at coordinate 9,133 of JAUQPO010000022.1, read as the reverse complement.
CTTCTTCTCGATGGGATTAGCCGAAAGCGAGGAAACCGCCCCGTAGCTGAGTGTCACAATGCAGCCGTCCACGTTTTGACGCGTTCGGCACCAGCCGTAAGCACCCGGCCGAAGCTTACAGCGGCGCTCGCAAGTCAGACACCGTGCCCAACCGTTTCCGAGCGGCTCTTGTAATAGCGCTTCTCTGACGAAACGTGGCTCCCGCCCTTTTGCTCCCATCAATGGCTGCGACGTGCGAGCCACGGATCGCCGCTCGGACACCACCAGCTCTGCGATGCCTTTCAGTCGCTAGGCCACTCTGCCTACCGTTCAAAGCCTATGCGGTCTCCCGAAGGAGTTTTAGAAAACGCTGGGCATCGTCCCTCATGTACACGTTGTTGAACATGACATAGATCGGCTCGTGGCCGGTTTCCAGCAGTTGCCAGCAACGTCGCACTAGCTCGAGCAGTTCGTCTTGCTGGTACTGGTAATTGTATCCGCCACGCCCGTGCAAGCGAAAATAGCAAGCCTGTCCATAAACTGGTTGGGTGACGAATGGGTCTACGCAGTGAATCAGGTCCAGCTCCTGACACAGCTCTCGGACCAACTCTGGTTCCCACGAGCCCCGCGGTTCCCAACAGAACAGACGGTTTTCTCGCTCCACGGCTTTGAAGAAGCTGCGTAGGTTTCGCACATTGCTGGGTTCAGGCTTGAAGCTTGCCGGACATTGAAACACAATAGCTGCGGCGTTGAGAGCCCGAGCCACGGCAGCCGTCGTCTGCCAGGCTTGCTGGACCTCAGGGGTGGGTTGAAACGACCCGTAGGCTTTGGCGCGATCTGCCGGGATCGGCTGTTTCAAGCGACGGTAGGTCGGGCTGGAGGCTGGGTGAGTGATCAACTGCCACGCTTTTAGGGTGAAGATGAATCCCTCCGGCGCTGCCTGTCGCCACTTGCTGGCCAGTTCGGTCGAAGGAGGCTGGTAAAAAGGGTCCTGCAATTCGATAACCCGGAATTGCTGGAAGTACCGCTCGCGACGCTCGCACCAGCCACAGCAGCCAACGTGCAGTTTGCCGCCCTCTAACGCTTCCTTTAGCTTCACACCATGGAGTTTACGCCTGGCTGCCGCACATTGTCGGCGGCGACTTCGCATGCAAGGCACCCCTGCCGCCTTGAAAAAGCGGGGCGGCAGGGGCGACCTCAGATGCTCTGTTAGAACAGGATCCGCAGCGAGAGCTGCCAGTTCCGAGCATCGCCATCGGTCGACGTGATCGTACCGAAAGCAGTGCTCGTTGGGCTGGTGTTCGGAGCGGAAAAGTTCGTCTGGTTCAGTGCGTTGTACACATCGGCCCGGAACCGGACGGTTAGTCTTTCGCCCGGCATCCGGAAGTCTTTGATCAGCGAGAAGTCCCAGCTACGCTGGTCGTCACTACGCACACCGCTGAACCGCAGCGGGAAGGTACGGATGTTGTAAGCCAGCTGTTGGGCGGAGTTGCGGTTGAATCCTGCGTCCACGTTGAACCACCGCTCGGCCTTCCGTTGGTCCTTGGGTAGCGGGATGTTCTTGATGTCGCCATTGAAGATGGCGTTACCGAAGCCAAGCGGGGCTCCACTCTGACGAGTCACAATCGCCCCCAACCGCCAGCCGCCTAGGATGAACTCCAGCGGCGCCGGCCAGTTGCTCCCGTACCTGCGTCCACGGCCGATGGGGATGTCCCACAACCCGGAAGCTGCCAGTCGATGTGGCCGGTCCAGCGAGCTGATGGACTCATAGGGCATCGGGTCGGTGGCGTTCAGGAATTCGGTCGCCTCCATCAGCTTGGAGAAGGTGTACGCCAGCTGGAGGGTGAAGCCTTGCGCGAAGCGGCGCTCACCACGTACCTGCAGCGAGTGATACCAGGAATATCCCGCCGGGTCCTCCGTGGTGCTCACGTCCCCGAAATGTGGATAGGGGCGCAACAGCTGGGCCCGCGAGATGTTCTTCCCATAGATGGGGTCGATCCCGTAGAAGGGGCTGGGGAAGGTGGCCGAGAGGAAGTCGATCGTAGCTTGATCCCGGTACGGTTTCGTGCTGAGGTATCGTGCCGGGATGGGGTTGAGCTGCCGGGTCACCGCTAGCCGGGTCCCACGGTTTGCGACGTAGGAGACCTCAAGGAGCGTGTCCAGCGGTAGGAGTCGCTGAATGCTAAAGGACCACCGCTGGGCGTAACCGTGCTTGCGGTTAGGGTTGTGGAACTGGATCGCTTGCCCGAGGTTGGTCATCAGGCCGCCTGCGGCTCCCAACGGTTGCCGCAAACCGCTCGGGAACGGATTAGCTGTGGTGGCTATATAAGTCAACCCATTGTCCAGCGAAGCTTGGATGGGTGTTGACTGGGAGTAGCCCGTCTGGATGGCTACGGTTTCGTGGATGTTGGTCGAATCGAAGAAGATTCCGTAGCCACCACGTAGGACGGTCTTCGGCGTCAGCTCGTAGGCGAAGCCGAAGCGCGGCATGAAGTTATCCTTCTCCCCACCATGCGGGCTACGACCACGGCCGCCCTGCTTGACGAAAGTTAACCCACCCAATACACGGAACTGCTCTGGCGGCAGCTCGGGGATGGGTTTTGCTGCGTAGTTCGCCTTAGCTTGCTGCTCAATCGGGTTGGGCGTGGTGAAATCGAAGGCCGCAGCCAGTCGGTCGTACCGCTCAGTCATCGGCGTTTCGTACTCCCAGCGGATGCCGAGATTCAACGTGAGCTTCCGCGTGACCTTGAAATCGTCGTGCCAGTACCAGGCCCAATAGGTGTCCTGGAGAGCAGAGCTGGCCACGATGGACATCGAGCCGCCTGGAATGCCCAGGAGCATCGAGGCTAGCTCCTGACCAATTGGCGCAGCTGGAGAATTGTCCAGTGGGCCACGAGTGTAGGTGTTCGGGAAGTTGAAGTCGGGTGCTACGCCAGTCGGCCGGCGGTTGTTGAATGTCCGGTACAGCCGGAACTCCGCTCCGAACTTCATGTTGTGCCGGCCCTGCAGCTTGGTGAAGTGCCCGCTGAAGCTGTGGGTCAGACTGGAGTTATAGCCGTCTCCAGGGTCTTCCCAGTTCGAGATGGTGGCGTAACCGCTGACCTGAATTCGCGGGATGGGAGCGTGCTTACGATCAAGCAGCGCCAGCAGGTTCGGCGAGAACCCTAGGCTAGCCAGATCGTACCCGCGGGTACGGCGGAACTGCCACCACTTGGTGGCTGTCAGCCCGTAGCGCATATTGACCACCAGAGTCGGGCTGAGCACAATCACGTCGTCGATAGCCACACCACGGTTCGGGCGGTTTTGGAAAATGCCGTTGATGTTGGTCCCAAAGTCGTCATTCTTGTTCTCGCGCCACATATCGTAGTGCACGCGCAGGAACGCCCGGTGGTTCTCGCTAAACGCGTGGTCGAGCCGGAGCAGGAACTGGTAGATCTTTTGGATCGCCTTGTTAGAGAGGAAGAAGTTGTTCCTCCCGTCCGCAGTTCCCGGCTGGTTGGGCAAAGGGTATAACGCGACGAGTTTCTGACCGACTGGGTCGAGCTGGTTCGCTGGGATGATGTTTCCAGGGAACGGTTGCCGGCGAAACCGCCCGCCAGGAGCTGGTGTGGTTGTGAAGGGATCATAGATTTGGTAGTTGCTGGATATTGCCAGCAGTTGCGAGAAGTCACCACGCCGTTGAGCCGGTAGCGGAACGGTACGCGTCCAGTTAGTGGGTACGCCAAAGCGATTATCATCGGCCACGAAATAGTAAAAGGTCCGGTTCTTCCCGTTATAGAGGCCTGGGATGATGACCGGGCCTCCGATGTGCCCACCATATCGATGGTCCTGGTAGACGCCGGGCTTAGTCCCTGCCTTGTTGTTAAAGAAGTTCGGTGCGTCCAGAGCGCTGTGCCTCAAGGTGTAGTGGAGCTGACCGTGTATGTCATTCGTCCCGCTTGCCGTGCTGACGTTGATGAGCGCTCCCATGGTGTGGCCGACGCTGGCGTCATAGGCGGTCGTTTGGATTTTGAACTCCCGCACAGCCCCGATGGGCGGGCTGAAGGCAATCCGCGAATAGCCACGGCCACGGTCTCCGGACATATTTGGGATCCCGTCGATCTGAAACTCGTTGTTGTATTGCCCGGCACCGTCGGCCGCGATTTGCGAAGTGGCCTCCGGGGCCATGGCCTTTCGCAAGCGCAGGTTCGTAGCGTTGATCACTCCGGGCGTGAGCAACGTCAGCTCCATCGGGTTCGCGCCGCGTTGCGGTAAGTCCAAGATCCGTTCGCGATCAATCACTTGTCCTAGCGATGCCCCAGCGGTGTCCACAAGTGGCGGCGCCGCCGTTACCTCGACCGTCTCCGCGAGGGTCCCCACCTCCAGACGAATGGCCAGCGAGACGGTCTCGCCAACGCGGACCTCGATACCGTCGCGGACATAGCGTTTGAAACCTTCCATTTCCACAGTCACGCGATAGCGCCCGGGCGGGAGGAAGGGAATGTTGAACAGACCCGCCTCGTTAGTCTGCGCAGTTGCAGTCACCCCAGTCTCAACGTTTGTGGCGCGTACGGTAGCCCCGGGGACAACTGCGTCCGTGGCATCCATGACTGTTCCCGTGATGGCTCCACGCGGGTCTTGCCCCCATAGGACCCCCAAGCAGGCCACAAGCATCATGGCCACCAGTACCGGCACTTTTTGGTAAAGGTACCGCCTCATGGCTGTTCCCCCATAAGCGACATACGTAAGCCTCTGCGCAGCCACGTCCCTTCGGTTTTGGTGCGCCTCCTGCCGAGCCACGGCAGATGCGCAACCCCTGGTACGAGCTGGCTCGAGCTCAGACCCAATTTTATTTCCACCGAGGCTAGCCCGCAACTCGCCAGGCCTTGCGAAGGCGGGGCTCACCAAAGCTTCCATCCGATGGGTCAGCTTGCGAGGCGCTCACTCGAAGTGGGAATTCGGCGGAAACCCAGCCTTGGGTGGGCTCTGCTGCTGTCTGCTTCCTAGGATGTTATAGGTTTTGCCGCTGCTTGGCGATCCCTTCTCCGAAAAACTTGGGCGGCTCCTGCAGTGTGTAGACTCTCGTCTCCGCAGCAATAGCCTCGCGCAAGTATTTCGGCGGGTTCCAAAGCATCCGCATCGTGCGGCCGTCAATCAGCCGAAAGCCCCCTTTGGTCTTCTGGGCCAGCAACCGGTCCACCTCGCTGGGGTCGAAATCCGACGGGACGGGCCGGTCGGTGCCCAGTACGAATCCCCACGGAGAGGCGTACGTGGGCACGTAAGAGACATAGTGCATGAAATGGGGAAACACCGCTCGGACGGTGCTGGCCAGTCGTACGTGGAGAGTCATTTCCGCCGGCGAAGTCGGGCCAGCCTGGACCACGAATATGCCACCAGGATTCAACCGACGCCGGCACTGTTCGAAGTACTCTCGTGTGAACAGTTGGAACGACGGTCCTTCCTCGATGGGGTCCGACAGGTCGGAGATAATGATGTCCCAGCGGGCCTCTCCTTTGGCTAGGTACTCCAGCGCGTCTCCGATCAGCACTTCCGTGCGTGGGTCGTCGAACGCTCCCTGGTGCATCTCCGGCAGATATTCTCTGCAGGCCTCGACGACTTCTTCGTCGATGTCCACCATCAGCACTTTCTCGACGGTTTTCCAACGCAAGGCCTCCCGCGCCGTTGCGCCTTCACCCCCACCGAGAATCAGCACGCGGCGCGGCTCACCGTGGAGAATGCAGGCCGGATGGACCAGGGCCTCATGGTAAAGGAACTCATCCACGGTCGACGACTGCCACTTCCCGTCCAGGATCAGCGCCTTGCCGTAAGAACCCGTCTCAATGATGTACATCTGCTGGTAACGGGTCTGCTTAGCCACCAGCAGACGTTGGACCCCATGCTGGTACACGTCCCACGGGGAAACGTACTCGGTGAACCAAAGGTCGGATGCTACCCGCGCACCGGGCACAGCTCCGCCTCCTCGACCCGGTGTTTCTCGATCCGTGGAGATTCACCTTGCCAGCCTCGCGACAATACCAAAAGGCTATATTGCTTGGGCTGGAATAACTGGACGAGGAGCTCGCACGCGTGTTCCGGCTGGGTCCTTTCCCCGCAGGTGAAAATGTCCACAGCAGCGTAGTTGCGCTCGGGCCAGGTGTGCACAGACAGATGCGACTCTGCCAGCAAACCCACTGCTGTGACGCCCTGTGGGGAAAACTTGTGGCTGGTGATGTGTATCAGCGAGGAACGCGCCGCCTTGGAGCCTTCCTCGATGGCCCGCTCGATGAAATTCAGGTCATCGAGGAGCTCGGATGGGCACCCGAACAGCTCTAGGATGCAGTGTACTCCAAGGGGTTTTTCTTGCCCCAACGGTCCGCCTCCTTCACGGTGATTTTTCTGAGACTGGTCTGGGCCAGAAGACTGGCCCACCGTTCGCACACCGGAGCTGCACCGATGTGCATCTCCCGCGTCGCTATAAACGCTTAGAGGGAACTCGATCGGGTAGACAAATTGTGGGCAGGACTTAACAGCTGCTTGCGGCCGAGGGACGCGAATCTCCTGTGCGGTCTGTCCGACCTTTCCCTGGCGTCCCACCCCCGGCGTGGAACCGAAGTATGTGACCCGGTTGGCCAACTTCTCTCTGTCCCTCGTTCAGTAGCCTCATAATGATGTGCTCCTGCCGGCGCAGCCGCAGGAGCGCTGGCTGTGGCGCCGCCTGCACAGATTGGGCGCGCAGGTCATCCCTCTTGAGCGCCCCAGCCCAAACACCTATTAGAACAAAACGCGCCTGCTTTGTCAAAGTCTTTGCGCGAAATTTTTGTTCGGCCACGTGAGGTCGACCTCGGGCGCAGTGCTGGCCTGCTCGGCGTAGTAGGTTCTAGCAGTCAACCCTCGTAGCCTGACCACTAACAGTAAAAGCTACGCTAACTTCGACCGCCCCTCTTTCAGCCAGGCTGTTGACGAGACTAGGTCTGATGGAGGGGACTTGCGAAAGTCTGCCCCCGCTAGCTACCTGGGCTCAGAGCGCAAGGACACAAAATAGGGCCGAGATCGGCGAGCCAGAATTGTCCCCGCCGCCCCGGCCCGGTGGAAGACTCGCTCAGCCCCGCTGCTGCCATCCTCGAATCATGGACATCAGGGTCCACAACTGGAATAGCGGGCCAAGCCTCTTCTCTATTTCAGCCCACACTTTGTCAGCATCCGTCTCATCCAAGCGCTCCAATAAGTATCCCCACGGCCCTCTAATCCGTTCTCCAGCGGACACCCGGCGGAGAACCTCCGCGACGATGCGCTGGAGCCTCTCGGGCAAGCCTTTGCTGGCTTCCGTCAAAAAGTCCACCAACTGTCGGACGCGAGTTTGCAGAGGACCTTCGCGCAATGTGTTTCCGGCCTGGACTAGTGCTAGCAACAGGAGCACTGACGCCAACGTGCGCTCCTCGAGTGACTTTCCTGGTAGGCCTCCATCCGATTCGATGCGGGAGATCTGGGAGCGCAGGTCAGGTTTTCGCAGCCCTAAGGTTTCGGCTGCCGCCGGGTGTAAAGAGGCCGCTTCCTTCGCGAGTACTTCGGCGAGCCCCCGCAGTGGTACCGAAGGGCGCATCGTCCTCAGGGAACATTCCATGTGCGATATTGCAGTCTCAAGCAACTGTTCTCGACGTGGACGATGAGCGAAGTACGATTCGAAGCTTATGCTTTCAGGTAAACCTACCGGCACGACTTGTGTCTTTGGGATCTGCCCAGGCTCGTCTCCCTCCCGCTGGATCACAGCGACCAAAGCCATTCTCCGACTAGCCAGACCGTACGCCTGGCTGAACCTTTCGAGAAGCAGCTCCAGCCGCTTGAACTGGCGCTCGGTTCGGCTGTCCGAGGGAGTAACCGATGCGAGCCGGGTCTCACAATCTGTGATCAAGCGGGCACCTTGAAGCAACTTCACTATCTCGCCGTCGCGTCCCGCCCCGTTGCGGACAGGTAGGCTCAACCGCTTCTGCTCGTCACCCGCTCGCCAAGAGATCTTCAACACGCTTCCTGAATCAGCCAGCCCGCTAGCGAAGATGACCAGCGGCGTCCCGGGGTACAACCGCGCCGGAGGCTTCGGTGACACCAGCAACCGCGTGTCCGTGCTAGTGACTCTGAGGTCCGTGGCCACCGGGCACGTCGTCGACGCGAAAAGCTCAATGGCCGCTGAGTCCACACGTTCTCGTGGCGACAGGAACCGGCTGACTCCACCGGTCATGCGCGACAGAGAGCTCAAAAACCGGTCCTGGCTCGCACTACCAATCCCAAGGCAATGGATGCGCACCGTAGAGGCTGCCAGCTTGCTTACGATATCCTCAGTTCCGAAGACCTGACCATCGGTAATCAGCAGCAAATCTCCCTGTCCACAGAGCAATTCCAGTCCGGCTCGAATTCCGCGAAGTAGCTCGGTTCCTCCACCAGCTCTCAGACCTCGTAGGAAACTGAGGGCCTGCTCACGCACGGCGGCGGTGGCGCGCACCAGCTCGCCCCGGAACTTTCGGACGCCATTGTCGAAGGCCACCATGCCGAATTCGTCATCCTCCGTCAGTAACCCGATCATGGCCTCGCAGGCGCGCACGGCGTGCTGGATCGGCGGGCCCCCCATCGAGCCAGAGGTGTCCAGCACAAACACCACTCGGCGACTAGACTTGCCCGGCTTACCGAAAACAGCCGAGGGGATCACGGCCGCGAAGTAACTGCGCTCATCAGGTGCTTTCCCCCCAAAGACTCCGAGAAACTCTCTGTGTGTTCTCGCTTCGACGATCAGGTCGCGATTGGGGACATCCTGCGCTAGAGCTAGCTGGATCCGTGCACCCCGCTTCTTCACAAACCGGACAGAGAGCGCGTGTGAGGGAGAGGCGACACTCTTGAGTTCAACCGGGGACTCGACCCACAAGTCGAATCCCACCCCGTGAAGCACCGACGCATCCTCGTGCCACTGAGGGAGCAACAGGTCACCGAACTCTTTTTCAGGTAACTGGATTTCCCCTACTCCTGGCGAGGGTTCAGCCATGAGAGCCCGTGGGTGATAACACGGAGCAACGGTGAAAGGGAAGCGGAACCGCCAACCATCGTCCCGTACCTCCACGCCAGCAACTATTTCCAGGATGACCGTCACAGTTTCATTTGGCCTCAGATTCCCTAGCGTCAGATTCACCAG
>JAUQPO010000021.1 GCA_030550335.1 Acidobacteriota bacterium | reverse complement strand
GGCCGCAAAACGATTACTGGCTGGGTAACGTGGTGGACGTGGACGATCAGGAGCGAGCACGGCAGTTCGCCCGCGCGAAACAGCTCAGCCTGAGCTTACTGTACTGGCTACAAACGGAGGCTCCTCGACCGGACGGGGGCCACGGCTGGCGGGGCTTGCGCTTGCGGGGGGACGTCCTGGGGACGGACGATGGATTCGCACATTATCCCTACATTCGGGAGGCTCGCCGCATCCGCGCGGAGTTCACTGTAACGGAAGCTCACGTAGGGACCGAGCAGAGGATGCAGATCACGGGCAAGGATCGGCAGTCAGTGACTGCTGAGCAGTTCCCCGATTCGGTGGGGATTGGGAGTTACCGTATTGATCTGCACCCGTCCACCGGGGGCGACAACTACATCGACATCAGCTCCCTACCCTTCCAGATCCCGTTAGGGGCGTTGATCCCGCAACGGGTAGAAAATCTCTTGCCGGCGGCGAAGAATATCGGGACAACGCACATTACAAATGGTTGCTATCGATTGCACCCGGTGGAGTGGAATATCGGAGAAGCCGTGGGATGGCTGCTCGCGTTCTGTACCGCCCGAAAGACCTCGCCACGGGCTGTCAGGAACACGCGGCAGCTGCTGACCGACTTCCAGCGGGAACTCATACGCCGGGGTGTGGAGTTGGAGTGGCCGGAGCCACGCCGGACACCCCGCTGAAGGTGCGTGCAATCGGAACGACGGTGGCCGGCTGCGTCGAGGTCAAAGCGCTGGTATACTTGGAGAGAGTCAACGTCCCGGCTGCCGGTACGTTTCCCCAGTGAAGACATGTACAAGCTAATCAGGAATTTTGTTCTCGCCTTTTCTTCCTCCCTGGTAGTGTTCCTCCTGCTCGGGGCTGGCCTTGGTAGGGATCGAAGCTCCCAAGACGTCTACAAGCACTTCGAGGTTTTCTCTGAAGTGCTCTCTCGCATCAAGAGCGAGTACGTAGAAGAGCCAGACATGAAAGGGGTGACTTTGGGTGCCCTGAATGGGATGCTGGAGGCATTGGATCCTTTCGCCAGCTACCTCAGCAAGGAGCAGTTTGAGCAATACCAGCAGGGCATTAAGGAGGCTCGTGGAGACGTAGGCTTGCTGTTATCCCGGCGGTTCGGCTACGTCAGCGTGGTGGATTCCATTCCCGGCTCCCCTGCAGACCGAGTGGGCTTGCGTACGGGTGATCTGCTGGAGTCGATCAACGGTGTGGGTACGCGCGATATGCCTCTGGCGTATGCGGAGCTGTTGCTTCGGGGCGAGCCAGGCAGCAGTGTGAAGCTCACTGTCCTGCGCGTACGAGGCAGCGCAGAACCTCAGGAGATCCAACTCACCAGAGAAGCTGTGCAGTTGCCTCCTGTGAAGTCGGAGATGCTGGAGGGGAACATTGGCTGGATCCGGGTGCGAAGCCTCGAGAAAGGCAAATCGGCGGAGGTGGTAAAGCATATCGAGCAATTGCGCGCACAGGGGGCCCAGAAGCTAATTCTCGACCTGCGCCGGTCGGCTGCTGGTGACGTCGAGGAAGGAATCGCCTTAGCCGATCTGTTTCTGGATGAGGGGCTGATTACTTACGTCGAAGGGCAAAAATACAAGCGCAAGGACTATCGCGCCTCGCCGCAAAAGACAGTCTGGAAAGGACCTCTGGTGGTGGTGATTGACCGTGGCACAGCCCGAGGGGCTGAGATCGCCGCGGCTGCGTTGCTGGAGAACAAGCGTGCGGAGGTGGTCGGCGAGCGCAGTTACGGAGACGCGGCGGTGCGACAAGCGGTACTGCTGGAAGGGGGTGCGGCGGTGATTTTGTCGGTGGCTAAGTATTATTCGCCGAAAGGAAAGGCCGTGCAAGACACCGGCGTTATCCCCAGCCTGGTTGAGATCGCTCAATTGCCGGGCGAGGATGACGAAGTAATCCGGCCTCGGCCGGAACCATCGGCAAAGGAGGACAATATATTACAGAAGGCCATTGAAGTCCTCACCAAAGGCGTCGAGCAGGCAAGGGCTCGGCGGAGAAACAATCCAGCAGTGAGCGAAGATGATTCGCTCGCGCTGCCCGACCACGAGTGAGTCACTGGAGGTGTAAAGCCAGGCATGCCCATCTACGAGTATCGTTGTACCAGCTGCGACTCCACGTTTGAGGTCTTGCAGAAGTTTTCCGACACGCCTCTAACCACTTGCGAGAAGTGCGGAGGGGTGCTGGAGCGCCTGCTTTCCCCTCCAGGGTTGCAGTTCAAGGGTACGGGCTGGTACGTAACCGATTACGCCCGTAAATCCAGTGGCGATGGGAAGGGTGACGGCAAATCGGAGGCTGGCGAGAGCAGCAAGTGTGAGACGAAGTCGGAGGGAAAGAGCAGCTGCTGTTCTTGAGACAATCGCTTGGGTTTGAGCCACGATGGTCTTGCGCGGGCGGGTGGGGGCAGCAACTAAAGCGAGCTAGCTTGCGAGCGTGCCCGTAGGGATTCGTTGAGAGACCCCTGCCGGTAGCCCTCCAAGTCCAGGGTCACGTAATGGAACCCGAGCGGCTTGAAAATCTCCACGAGTTGCGCAGCCACCTCGGGGTTTAAGGCTTTGGGCAACTCCTCTGGAGCGAATTCCAGTCGGACTAGGTCCCCGTGGTAACGAGCTCGGAACTGGCGGAAACCAAGGGCTCGTACCGCTTCCTCGCCCCGCTCGATCAACTTCACCCTCTCGGGGGTAACACTGATGCCATACGCGATGCGGGAGCTCAGACATGCGGATGCCGGGCGGTTCCAGAAGCTCAGGCCAGCCAAACGTGCCAGCTCGCGGATCTCTCGCTTGGATAGATCTGCCTCCACCAGTGGTGCTCGCACGCCGTGTTGTTGGGCTGCGAGCTGGCCGGGCCGGTAATCACCCAAGTCATCTTTGTTGACCCCGTAGACGATGTGTTGGATCCCTCGCTGCGCCGCGAACTCCTTGAGGCGGGTGAACAGCTCGTCCTTGCAGTAGAAGCAACGTCGCTCGTCATTGCGGACGTAATTCGGGTTTTCGAACTCCCGCGTTTGGATGAGCTCGTGGCGGAAGCCGTATCGTCGGGCGAATTCGATGGCATCGCGTTTGTGGGATTCGGGCAAGGAAGGCGAGTCCGCTGTCACCGCGATGGCGTTGTCGCCTAGGACCCGGGCCGCCGCCCATGCGAGGAAGGCCGAGTCGGTTCCGCCGGAATAAGCCACTACCACTCTACCCATTTCGCGCAAGAGCGCGAACAGCCGTTCCTGTTTGCGCTGGAGCACGTTCGGGTCCAGGTTGGCTGGCTCCAGAGCCACGAGGGTCTCCATGTCCCTAGTCTAGCGCAAGTTTTACGGTCGATTTAGTCGACTTTGCCCGCCGGGGTATCGCACCGCGCGTGCTAACCTCAAAATTTATGGGCTTTTCCGACAGCTACTTCGCCCGCCACTTCGGAATCACCCAGCAGGATCTGGAACGCTACCTCGGCACTGCCCTGTCGCTAGGGGGAGATTTCGCAGACCTCTATTTCGAGTACTTGCAAACCACCAGCCTGACCTTGGAGGAATCGCTGATCAAGAGCGCCACCCAAGGTACCAGCCTGGGCGTAGGAGTGCGGGTAGTTGCTGGAGACCGGACAGGGTACGCTTACACCGATGACCTGGACCCGAAACGCATCCTCGAAGCTGCTCGTGTCGCGGCAAGGATCGCACAGGCGCAACCGGCGACCCCGGTGGCTGACCTGCGGATCCGGCGGGGCCACGATCTCTACCCAGTGGAAGTCCCACCGTCCACGGTTCCCTTGGCTCAAAAGGTCAATCTCCTCATACGAGCGAACGAGGCGGCTTTCCAGTTCGACCCACGAGTGTTTCTGGTTCAGGTGAGTTATGTGGACAGCGTCAAGGAGATGCTGGTTGCGGCCAGCGATGGGACTCTCGCATGGGACACGCAGCCAATGGTGCGTTTGAACGTGGTCGTTCTGGCGCGCGAAGCCGGAGGCCCACCGCAACGGGGTTACGCAGGCGGTGGAGGCCGTATGGGCCTGGAATTTTTCGAAACTCGAAAGACACCTGAGGAGTTCGCGCGAGAGGCAGCCAGGCAAGCCGTCGTCCAGTTGGAAGCGGTTGAAGCTCCAGCCGGCGAGCTCACAGTGGTGCTGGGACCTGGCTGGCCGGGGATATTGCTTCACGAGGCTGTGGGGCATGGATTGGAAGCGGATTTCAATCGAAAGGGAGTCTCCGCCTTCACTGGGCGAATTGGTCAGCAAGTGGCGAGCCCGCTGGTGACGGTGATCGATGATGGGACGATTCCGCATCGGCGTGGCTCAATCAACATCGACGATGAGGGCACCCCTACTTCTCGCACGGTGCTGATCGAGAACGGTATCCTTCGGGGGTACCTTTTCGACAAGCTCTCGGCACGCTTAATGAACGCCACGCCCACAGGTAACGGCCGCCGCGAGAGCTACCAACATCCGCCCATCCCCAGGATGACCAATACCTACATGCTGGCGGGGGATATGGATCCGGAAGAAATCATCCGCTCGGTCAAGTGGGGGTTGTACTGTGCTAGCTTTGGTGGCGGCCAAGTCGACATTACCAGCGGGAACTTCGTCTTCTCCGCCACCGAGTGTTACCTGATCGAGGATGGGAAGCTGGGCCGTCCTGTTCGCGGTGCCTCCTTGATCGGCAACGGCCCATCGATCTTGCATCACGTCACCATGGTGGGCAACGACCTCCAGCTGGACGACGGTGTGGGCGTCTGCGGCAAAGAAGGGCAGCATGTTCCTGTGGGCGTAGGGTTGCCTACTGTGCGCCTGGATCGGATCACCGTAGGAGGAACGGTTCGGTGAGCGAGCATCACGTCGAGTTGGCTCAGGATGTCGTCAAGATGGCTGTGGCGGAGGGGGCCAGTGCTGCGGAATGCGTTGTAGCAGAGGGCTGGGAGTTCTCGGTGATCGTCCGGATGCGCGCCGTAGAACGGCTCAAGGAGGCGGGGTCCAAAGGAGTGGGACTACGCGTTCTGCTGGGGCAGCGTTCCGCCTCGGCCTACACATCGGACTGGAGCCGTGAAGGCCTCAGAGAATTGGTACGCAGAGCCCTCGAAGCAGCCAGATTCACCTCAGAAGATTCGGCGGCAGGCTTGCCGGATCCGGAAGAGCTCGGTTGCGTCGATCAGGACCTAGGTTTGTTCAGCCCGGATGTACTGCAGCTCAGCGTCGACGAAAAGATCGCATGGGCCCGTCGCGCTGAGGAAGCAGCGCTGGCTTACGATAGCCGGATTGCGAACTCCGAAGGTGCTGAGTTCACTTCTCACACTGGCGTTCACGCCTTCGCGAACTCATTAGGGTTCGCTGCGGGTTACCGGACCAGCAGCGTGGGCCTGAGCGTCATGCCCGTGGCTCGTGAAGGCGATTCGATGGAACGCGACTACTGGTACGACAATAAGCGGAAGCTCAGTGCACTGGAATCTCCAGAAGAGATCGGCAAACGAGCAGCTGAGCGAGCGGTGCGCCGCTTGCATCCAAGGAAGGTCAAGACCGAGCGCGTGCCAGTGGTGTTCGAAGCGCGTGTAGCGCGTTCGCTGATCAGCCATTTGTTCGAAGCGATCAACGGGGAGGCGGTGTACAAGCAGGCTTCGTTCCTGGCAGGTAGGCTCGGTCAGCGCGTGGCCTCGACCGCGGTCACAGTGGTCGACGACGCGACACTCCCGGGGCTGCTCGGCTCCGCCCCGTTTGACGATGAGGGGGTGCGGACACGGCGAACGGTGGTCATTGAGCAGGGGGTGTTGACCAGCTACCTGCTGAACAGCTACACAGCGCGAAAACTCGGTTTGAAGACCACGGGTAACGCGAACCGAGGATTGGCGGGCAATCCTGGGGTGGGCCATGGCAACCTGTTTGTCCTGCCGGGACAACACAGCCCCGATGACATCATTCGGTCGGTGGAGCGCGGGCTACTGATTACGGAATTGATCGGCTTTGGGGTTAACATCGTCACCGGTGATTACTCACGGGGTGCGGCAGGCTACTGGATCGAGAAAGGCGAGCTGGCATATCCGGTTTCCGGAGTGACCGTCAGCGGCAACCTAAAAGACATCCTTATGGCGATCGAGGCCGTGGGCAACGATCTCGAGTTTCGCACGAGTGTGGCTTGCCCGACCTTGCTAGTGGGAGCAATGATGGTCGCTGGTCGCTGATCCGCCAGCTGCGGCTCTGGAGACTTGCTCATGGTACAACCGTGTTAGAAGATCGTCCGCGGAAGCCGAAATCATGAACTTGGACTCTCCCCTCGAACAAACCAAATCTTCCAGATCGAGAATCCCGCTGCTGATCGGTTTGATTGCGTTAGCCGTGGCGGGCCTGCTCGTATGGTACCTTACGAAGAACCCTCCTCCGCCGCCGCAAGAACCGGTGCTGACTCCCGAGGCGCGTGCCTATACGAAGTACCTGCAGTTGAGCAATGTCGACATGAAGGCCTGGGAGAACGCAGTCGGACAGATGTTGGTGGAGATCCTGGGCGATATTACCAACGCGGGCAACCGGCCGGTGCGGCGTGCCCAGCTGACTTGCATCTTTTACGATCCTAATGGTGTCGAGGTGCACCGGGAGAGGGTTGCGATCATTCGCCCGAAGGACGGTGTGTTGTACCCGGGTCAAACGCGGCGTTTCCGCTTGGCGTTCGACAACTTACCGGGCACCTGGAACCAGATGATGCCCCGATTGGTCATCGCCGAAATCGTTTTTGCTGACGAGGGCAAGTGAGTTCCGGAGAAAGCCACCTGCTGTTGGAGGCCGAACGCAGACGCTTTGAGCAAGAAGGGGAACTGCTGCTGAGCATCAAGGTGTCGCCGCGCAGTTCTAGAACCCGGTGGATAGGCCGGATGGAGGACGGCACGTTGAAAGTAGCGCTGGCTGCACCACCCGAAAAAGGCAAAGCGAATGAAGAGCTGTTGGAGTTTCTGGCCGCGGAGTTCGGCGTGGCCCGCTCCCAGGTAGAGCTTATCGCAGGGCACGCTTCGACTGCCAAGCGCGTGCGACTCACCAAAACGCGTCGCTGAGTTTTAACGAAGGGCGCGCTAGGGCTCAGGTCCGGTAGGGGTGTGCGGCGTGTTGGCCGGCCGGGGTATTTCGACAGCGCCCCCCACAGGTTCCCCTCGCAGGAGCCGCTGGTAATCCCGAACGAGCTGCTGGGCTACCTGCTCAGCTACGTGACTGCTAGCGCTGCGCAGTTTCGCCCCGCGGCTTTCCTTTACTGTGGCCCAGATGACTTCTCCCCGGTTGTTGACTAGGCGTACGGCTGCCACAGCCTCGTGTCGGCGCTCGACCGTACGGTGGGACTCTCCTTCTCCAACGGCTGTACTGGCTGAGTAACCCCGGCGGTCCGCGTAGCGGGCTCCCGTAGCCGGATTGGACCGGTAGATGCTGATCGAGCCGCGGGCGTCCACATCCTCGCGGCTCTCGTGGGTCTCCGTATAAACCAGGTCCTCAGCTGAGCCGCGCAAGATGGCGTCCGCACCTTCTGGGTTCTCCGTGATGACGAACAATCCGGTCCTTTGCAGCTCGCTGATGATCATGTCGCGGATCTGATCGGCAGTTTGCCCACCGCTCAGGCGCTCTACACAAATACGCCTCACGGATAGCAACTGCCGGGACACCGAAGCGTGCTCCTGTGTGGGAACGGAATCTTGCGCACCAGGGAGAACGATGGCCAGCAAAGCCCAGCCTGCAGCCGGGAGGCAAATGCTCAGAATGCGTGAGGCGCTCATCCTTTACCCGATTTACGTGCTTCGTCGTCCTGGTACTCCACGCGCAGATTGGTGCGCGCTTCCAGCACGACCAGCAGGGCGCGAATGTCGTGTTTGTCCACTTCGAAAACCAGCGCCTGCTGGCGGTCCTTGCGATCGAGGAAGCCGATCGTCAAGTAATGTACCCGTTTTTTGGCTGCCAGCAGCAATGGCGAGATCATCACAGCTAAGGCATATCGCCGGGAGACCCTTTGACCGTATTCGAGCAAGTTGATGCGGTCCCACGGTATTGCGTAATTGACCTTTCGGGAGTCGAACACCAGGAACCGGTCGTTGCCTGTCAGTAGGATGCCGCCCGTTCCGGTGGGAATTTCGTCTAGGGTTCCCCCCACGTACCGTACACGGCCACCCACTCCTTGCGCGATGGCGACCGTTGCAAACCCTAGGGTGACTACGAGCCGGGTTAGGCCACTCGCGGTCCGCCACATCCCATAACTCAGTGGCTGCGGACCCTACACGCTCTCATGCTAGATGCCTACTGCATAGATCGACCGAGGGAAGCTGCGCTAGTATGGGCTGAGGACTTGCTCGACTGGAGTCACAGCGATGCCGAACGCACAGCAGTACCGCTGGGCACTCTTAGCGTTGCGTCTCGCCGTGGGTTGGCACTTCTTGTACGAGGGTTTGGTCAAAGTTCTCTATCCCGGCTGGAGCTCTCAAGGGTACCTAATGGAAAGCTCCGGCCCCCTGGCGGGGTTTTTCCACTGGCTCGGTGCGAGTTCGACCCGGGTGTTGATCGTCGACCAGCTGAACATTTGGGGTCTGATTGGCCTTGGGCTGGCCTTGGTATTGGGCCTTTGGGTCCGGGTGGTGGCTTTGTTGGGGGCCCTCTTGGTCGGGCTTTACTATCTGGCCATGCCTCCACTATTTGCGCCCGCAGTGGCTGGGCCGGCTGAGGGTAACTACTTGATCGTGAACAAGAACCTTATAGAACTGCTGGTATTGGTGTTGGTGGCCATCACCGCCCACGATAGCCCGGGTTTGGGCCGGCTATTGGAGCGCTGGAAAGGCTCAGTCCGCCAAGCCGGTGTGTCCCAGGCCTTACCTGTGCATTTACAGCCGCTTTCGCGACGCGACTTGGTAGCCCACCTGGCGGGTTTGCCCGTGCTGGGCGGCTTCGTGCTGGCATTTTTGAAAAAGCATGGCTGGCGAAGTGTGGAAGAAGCACAACTGGTCAGCCGTGCCACTTCCGATGTCACCATAGCCAGCCCCACACTTAAGGTTTTCGAGTTCAAAACCATCCGTGACCTCAAGGGTCGGCTACCTGTGGGGAAGATCGGCAACGTTACGATCAGCCGGGTGATCCTCGGCGGGAACTTGATCGGCGGCTGGGCCCACGCCCGGGATTTGATCTATGTATCCAAGCTCGTTAAGGCGTACCATACCCGCGACAAGGTCTTTGAGACCTTCTATCTGGCTGAACTCTGCGGGATCAACACCATTCTGACGAACCCCCTGCTCTGCGACATCATCAACGATTACTGGCGCAACGGCGGCAAGATCCAGTTCATCTCCGATTGCGGAGGCAGGAACGTGCTGGAGATGATCCAGCGATCGATTGACCGCGGTGCATGCGCCTGTTACATCCAAGGGGGGATCGCCGATGATCTCGTCCGGCAAGGGCGGTTCGACGTGATTGAGAAAGGCCTGGAGCTGATCCGCAGGAATGGTCTGCCTGCGGGAATTGGCGGCCACAAGTTACAGACCATCCGGGCTTGTGTCGAACGAGGGCTATGGCCTGATTTCTGGATGAAGACGCTGCACCATACGAACTACTGGTCAGCTCGTCTGGAGCCCGAGCACGACAACATATGGTGCGAGGACCCCGAAGCGACTATCGCTTTTATGAAGCAGCTCCAGCAGCCGTGGATCGCCTTCAAGGTGCTGGCGGCCGGTGCCATCCATCCCAAAGAGGGCTTTCGCTACGCTTTCGAGAACGGAGCAGACTTCATCTGCGTCGGGATGTACGACTTTCAAATCGTCGAGGACGTCAACCTGGCCTTGGAGGTCCTGAGCGGCAAGCTGGTGCGTGAACGGCCGTGGTATGCGTAATGTGCCAGAGGCGGGGAATTCGGCTTCGAATGCACGGGATTCCAGTAGTTGGCAGATGAGAGCCACAACAATTCCCCGCGCGGGTCCGACTTCGACGCACCTGGGAACTGGATGGGAGGCTCCCCGCCCCTGGCTGGTCGTCTGGGCTCTTGCGCTTGGCCATTTCACGGTGGACCTCTATTCTGGAGCGGTGGGCGCGTTGCAGCCCTTTTTGGTCGAGCGGCTCGGCTTGAGCCTAACGCAGGTCGGGCTGATCGGTGGCCTATTTGCGTTTGCTTCTTCCGTTTGCCAGCCGCTATTCGGGCTGGTCGCCGATCGACTGAGGACTCCAGTATTCGTGGTGCTGGCCCCTTTCGTTGCTGGGGTTTTGATTTCGAGCTTGCCCCTGGCACCCGGGTTCGAGGTTGTTCTGATTCTGGCAGCCATCGGCGGATCCGCTGTAGCGGCGTTTCACCCGCAGGCGTCTGCCTCGGTCGCCGCTAGCGGGTACCTGGGTCATGGGAGCAGAATGGCACTGTTTCTCAGCAGCGGAACCTTGGGGCTTTCCGTTGGGCCGACTTATGTATCACTGGCCTCGAAGATCGTCCCGTTGGAGCAGTTCTACCAAGTGGCTCTGCCCGGAGCGTTGGTGACGGCCTTGCTCATGGTCGTGCGATCGGGGGCGAGAATGGCGGTGCCAGAGCGCGTCAGTTGGGAGCCGCTGCGCGCTTCCGCACGCCCTATAGCGCTCTTGTCCTTGCTAGTCGTGCTTCGCTCAGTGCTCCAAACGTCAATGGGACAATTTCTGCCGTTGTATCTGCACCTGGAGCGCGGGCTGTCAATCAGCGAGGCCAACTATGCTTTGACCCTATTCATGGGAGCCGGCGCGATCGGGGGTTTTACGGGCGGATGGCTGGCAGATAGGATTGGACCGCGGCGAGTGATCCGGGTTTCCATGGCGACCACAGTCCCGCTGTTCCTGTTGTTCCTGATGACCAAGGGGCTGCTTTCGTTCGTCTGCCTGGCCCTGAGCGGTTTTTTCCTGCTGCTGACGATCCCGGTCATGGTCGTGATGGCTCAGCAACGTGTGCCGACACACGCGGCTACTGTGGCCGCGCTGACAATGGGTTTTGCGTGGGGTACAGCGGGAATGGTGTTCGTACCGATGGTCGGCTGGGCGGCGGATCGGTGGACGCTAGCCAAGGTTTTCCCCATGTTAGGCGCCTTTCCAGCGCTGGGCTTGATCATCGAGTCTCGACTGACGGAGCCTAAGGAGCAGAATCCGTATGGCGGAAGAACCTAAAGCGGTCTGCCTATTGAGCGGCGGCATCGACTCGTCGACGTGCCTGGCGATTGCCCGGAGTCAGGGCTACCGTTGCTACGCGTTGACAATCGACTATGGACAACGCCACCGGGTGGAGCTTGAAGCTGCTTGTAGGGTGGCCGCGGCCTTGGGCGCAACGGACCATTTGATCGTACGGGTAGATCTAGCTGCTATTGGTGGCTCCGCTTTAACCGGCTCGCTGCAAGTGCCTAAAGACCAGCCGCTTCATCTCATCGGGCAACGGATCCCGCCCACTTACGTCCCCGCTCGTAACACTGTCTTCTTAGCTCTAGCCCTGGCATGGGCTGAGGTCCTGGGAGCCACGGACATTTTCATTGGGGCCAACGCCGTGGATTACTCGGGGTATCCAGACTGCCGGCCCGAATACCTGGCAGCTTTTGAGCAGCTGGCCAACTTGGCCACGCGGGCAGGAGTCGAGGAGGGGAAGCGGTTTAGGGTCCACGCTCCTCTGCTTCGCATGAGCAAGGGCGAAATCATTCGTCGGGCTTTGGAGCTCGGTGTAGACCTGAGTCTGACTCACACGTGCTATGACCCAGGCCCCAAGGGCGAGCCCTGCGGCGGTTGCGATGCCTGTTTACTCCGGCGCAAGGGGTTTCTCGAAGCGGGTGTCCCGGACCCGCTGGACCAGCGGCGATGAGGATCGCCGAGATGTTCTATTCGATCCAGGGCGAGGGGATGCTCGCCGGGGTCCCCTCCGTATTCATCCGAACTAGCGGTTGTAATCTCCGATGCCGCTGGTGCGATAGCTGGTACACGTCCTGGGAGCCGGAAGGAGAGGAGCGCAGCCTCGAAGAGATCTTGGAATTCGTGCGCCGGCACAGCCGGGGCTATACAGTCGTCACCGGCGGCGAGCCCATGATTTCGAAGGAAATCGTACCCCTGACGCGAAAGCTGCGGGAACTGGGCCAGCACATCACGATCGAGACTGCTGGCACAGTCTATGCGCCAGTGGAGTGTGATCTGATGAGCATTAGCCCGAAGCTTCGGAACTCAACGCCAGCTCGCGCACAAGCGGGCGAATGGGCAGAGCGTCATGAGCGCACGCGGATCCGCCTGGATGTCCTGAAGCGTTTGATGGAGTGCTATCCCTACCAGCTCAAGTTTGTCGTGTGTGATCCTGGGGACATCCAGGAAATCGTCGAGCTGGTCGAACGGCTAGGCGCCTGTCGCGACCGGGTGTTGTTGATGGCCGAAGGCACCGATCGGGAAACTCTCGCCGAGCGCGGTCGCTGGCTTGCCGAGCTGTGCAAGCAATACGGCTATCGCTTCACGCCGCGCCTTCACATCGAGCTTTGGGGCCATCAGCGAGGCGTCTGATCCTCTTGTTCTGCCACCGCAAACCCGGCCCGATCCCGCCTTGTTCAGTGAACTGTCCGGTCCAACTCCATGCCCAGCTTTTGGTACAGCTTGCGACGGGACTCCTTGTCGCCCTTGGCGATGTCCCAGGCGATTTCCGCCACTCGCTCCGCATGTTCTCTTGGGACCACGACCACTCCATCGCCATCGGCCACTACCAGGTCGCCAGGCCGCACGAGTACGCCGCCTACGCTCACGGGGATATTGATGGCGGCCAGCTCGATCCTGCCCGGCCGGGTGCCGTGCGCTGTGTAACGCGCATAGACCGGAATCTTTTGCAGGATGAGCTCGTCGCTGTCCCGGCAGCCGCCGTTGGTCACTACGCCCGCCATGCCGCGACTTTTCCACCCCAACGCATTGTTCGAGCCAATGTAACCCACGTTGTCGATGTCGTGCGCTTCAATCACGAGCACTGTGCCCGGCCGCAGCAGACGTTCGAAAGTCCCCTGAGCGTAATTGGTGTACCAGTCGCTGTGCCACTTCCGGAATTGTTCATAGGTCCACTGGGTCTGAGCGCCCGGCTTGTTCGTGGGCACAAACTGTGCGGTGACTGCGATGCCGTAGATCCGGTGGGCGAGCCGGTCCGTCGTGTCGCGCCATAGCGGCCGGATGCTGTTGTCCATTGAGCCTATATCTTGCAAGCCTATGGCCTGCAGGGCGTCGACAACGTCGGTGACCCGCAGCCCTTCGTACCTGCGCACAAGCGTCATAGGGTCTTCCTTGGTGATGTCGGGGAAAGGGATGAGAAGGACGCCCTTGGCAAGCTCTTCCGGGGTCATCTTCGCCAAGTCGGGTCGCTGTGCCGGGAGATGCTCCGCTCCGACACACAAAAGGCAAGCCAAGACCACGTAATGGCTGAGGACTTTGATTCTCATCGAGGAAGCGCCTCCTCACACGATTTGATTTCCTCGTGTGAGGATAGCCCACAACTCACGCCGCTTGCGCGCCGGCCAAACGGCTAGGCTCAAAATCGGCTCAGAAGCGGTACAACGGGATGCCCGGTTCCTGACTGCCGTCACCGCCTGCGCCTACCCCGACGGGCTGCGCTTCGCGGACAACGCGGCAATAGAACCCGTTCTCACCCAGGTAGATCTCCAGCTCGCATGGCAGAGGCAGGGCTCCTTGGATCAGCAGATCCGACAGCGGATCTTCGACGTATCGCTGCAAAGCTCGCCTCAGCGGACGCGCGCCATAGCTCCGATCCGAGCAGGTCTTCTCCAAGATGTGCTTGGCGGCTTCCGGAGTGAGTCGGATCTTCAAGCCGCGATGCTGCAGGTTCGCATTGATCTGCCCCACTTGGAGCTCGACGATCTTCAGTAGGTCCTCGTCGGTCAGCGGGTTGAAGATGATGATCTCGTCCAAGCGGTTCAAGAACTCAGGGTTGAACACCCGCTTGACCTCGCTCATCACCTGGTCCTCGATCTTGGTAGGAATGCCCTCTTCTTCGGGAGGTACAAAGCCCATCGGCGTCCGCTTCTGCAGGAAGCGAGCACCAAGGTTGGAAGTCATGATGATGATCGTGTTCTTGAAGTCGACCGTGTTGCCCAACCCGTCGGTGAGGTGCCCGTCATCGAACACCTGCAAGAGGATGTTGTACACATCCGGGTGGGCCTTCTCGATCTCGTCGAGCAGGATCACGGAGTAGGGCGAGCGCCGCACTTTCTCGGTCAGCTGGCCACCCTCTTCATAGCCGACATAGCCAGGGGGCGACCCGATGAGCTTCGACACGGAGTGCTTCTCCATGAACTCCGACATGTCGAAGCGGATCAGGGCCTTCTCCGAGCCAAACAGGAACTCGGCCAGGGCTCGGGCCACCTCCGTCTTACCCACGCCTGTAGGCCCTAGGAACAGGAACACGCCCGCAGGCCGTTTGGGGTTCTTCAACCCTGCCCGGGATCGGCGGATAGCTCGAGCGACCGCGCTGATTGCCTTGTCCTGGCTGACGATCCGCTTATGTAGCTCCTCTTCGATCCGCAGCAGCTTGGCGGCTTCCTCTTCGCGGATCGAGGTCATCGGGATCCCTGTCCAGCGAGCCACTACTTCCTCGATGTCCTCTTTGGTGACCACCGGGGTGGCCGTATCGTCCAGGTTGTACTTCTCGCGCAGCCGCCGCAGGTGCTCCCGTTCCTTGCGTTCCTCCTCCGAGTAGAAGCGCGCCTTCTCGAACTCGTGGTTGGCGATGGCCGCCTCCATACGGTGGACGATGAACTTGATCCGCTTCTGAACTTCGGCGACTTCTGGAGGCAGCGTCGTCTGCCGGAGTTTGACGCGAGCGCCAGCCTCGTCGATTAAGTCGATCGCCTTATCTGGAAGGAACCGGTCTGATATGTACCGGCTGGAGTGTCGGACGGCCGCTTCGATAGCCTCGTCCGTGTACACGACGGCGTGGAACTTTTCGTACCGCTCTTTGATGCCGTAAAGAATCCGGATCGCTTCCTCTTCGGTGGGCGGGTTCACCTTGACGGCCTGGAACCGGCGCTCGAGCGACCGGTCCTTTTCGATCGTCTTGCGGTATTCAGCTGGAGTGGTCGCGCCGATGCACTGGATTTCGCCCCTGGAGAGAGCTGGTTTCAGTATGTTCGCCGCATCTAGGGAACCTTCGGCTGAACCAGCGCCGACCAGCGTATGAAGCTCGTCAATGAAGATGATCACATTCTGGCTCTCCATGATTTCCTTCATGATGGTCTTGAGCCGCTCTTCGAACTGGCCACGGTATTTGGTGCCAGCCACGATGAGCGACAGGTCGAGAGCCAGAATGCGTTTATCGGCCAGGAACGACGGGACGTCGCCCTCTACGATACGCTGCGCGAGGCCTTCGACGATGGCGGTCTTACCCACTCCAGGCTCACCGATCAGGACCGGGTTGTTCTTGGTTCGGCGGCAAAGGATTTGGATCACGCGCTCCAGCTCGTACTCGCGCCCCACCAGCGGATCGAGTAGGCCGTCCATGGCCGCTTGGGTCAAGTCACGGCTGAATTCCCCGAGCAAAGAAGAGTCTTTCGGCCGGCTGGACGACATTTTTTCTGCCGATGACATCCGAGCGATCTCCTCCCGCACCTGGGCGAGGCGCAGGCCTCGCTCGTGCAGCAGCTCGGCAGCAAAGCACTTTTCCTCCCGCAGGATTCCCAGCAGGATGTGCTCGGTGCCGATGTGTTTATGATTGAGCCTTTCGGCCTCTTCGGCACCATACGCCAGCACGCGTTTGCATTCGTGGCTCAGCGGTAGGTCAACCGACGTAGACA
The DNA here is from genome assembly GCA_030550335.1 of Acidobacteriota bacterium. GTDB lineage: Bacteria > Acidobacteriota > Terriglobia > Bryobacterales > Bryobacteraceae > JAUQPO01. The sequence continues at coordinate 5,488 of JAUQPO010000021.1, read as the reverse complement.
CGCGTTCGCGGATCGTCGTGTGGGCCTCGATCTGCTTCCGGATGGACTCGATCGCGGCCGGCGAGCGCAGGAACCGGAGGGCCAAAGCCTTATCTTCGCGCAGTAACCCCAGCAGTAAGTGCTCGGTCTCGATGTATGGGCTACCGAACTGGCTAGCTTCGTAACGGGCGAAGAAGATTACCCGTCGGGCCTTCTCAGTGTATCGTTCAAACATGGATCCTTCGGTCCTTCTTTGCCGTACTTGACGCCAGCGGTTCGCTCGCCCATGGGGCCAGCACTCCCTGCTCTAATTTTAGGATGCGGTCGCACCGGGCCGCGAACGAAAGATTGTGCGTGACGATGACAGACGTCAAGCGATGAGTCCGGTGCACCTCACCCAGCAGGTCCATCACCTGCTCTGCCGTAGCAAAGTCCAGGTTGCCTGTGGGCTCGTCCGCGAGCAACACGCGGGGTTCTGCCGCCAGTGCGCGGGCTAGCGCTACGCGCTGCTGCTCGCCTCCAGAGAGTTCTCCAGCCCGGTGATGGGCGCGAGCCTCTAACTCGACTTCCGCCAGGCACCGCCGCGCCCGTCGTTCTGCCTCCTGACGCGGCAGGCCCCGGATGAGCAACGGCAACATTACGTTCTCCAGAGCTGTGAATTCGCCCAGGAGCGATTGCCGCTGCCAGACAAAACCCAGATGCCGGTTGCGGAATTCTGCAAGTCTAGCGTCGTCCAGCTGGAACAGGTCTGTGGAACCGTAGTAGACCGTTCCCTGGGTCGGCCGATCCAGCCCCCCTAAGATGTGCAGCAGTGTTGACTTGCCTGCCCCGGAAGGCCCTACGATGGCCACACATTCCCCCGGCGTGACTTCTAGATCCAGCCCGGTCAGCACCTGCACCTCCGCCGACCCGGACCGGTAAACTTTCCACAACCGGTGCGCCCGGATCGGACCATCAATCAAGCTTACGTCCCTCTCTAACTTCTAACCTAACACGCCCGAGCCACGCTCCTTTTGGGACGCACGCAGAATTTCCCAGGAATCTGGGTCCTGGCGCTCAGCGCGCTTCCAAGCGATCCTTCCGCGCTCAGAGAGGTAGGTGGACGTCTCCCCGGCCCAGGCGGCCCCAACCTCACAGCTTGATCTTCCAAGGATCTCGCGCTTCGCGCCGAAGCCATTTCCGCGCCTCCGGCTGGACGGTTGTCCAATTCTTTTCGTCCCAGTCGATGCGCAGGCCACTCCGCAAGGCCACGTTACCCAACAGGCAAGTGACCGTGGACCGCGCGCAAGTTTCCACATCACTGATCGGCCGTTTGCGCGTACGCATGGCTTCCACAAAGTTCCGCCAGTGATCCAGGTTCATGTTGTTAAACCGCTTGACCTCGACTTCAGCCAGGTCGGTGGCGTGGGCCTCCGGAATCAGGCGGTAGCCACTGCGATCCACGAACAGGGTGCCGCGGTCCCCATGGAAAAGGATGCCGTAGCTCTTGTCGAACATCGACTGCGCGTTGCCGTACCGGTTCTCGTAGGTAGCCAGGAAGCCAGGGTACTCGTAGGTGACCTGGAGGGTATCCGGGGTTTCCCGGTTGTCTTCGAGCCAGTACTTTCCCCCTAGGGCCACGATGGATCGTGGCATTGCCTCGTCGAAGGCCCACTGAACGATATCCAGCAGGTGTACGCCCCAGTCGGTCATCATGCCCCCGGCGTAGTCCCAGAACCAACGGAAATGAGAGAACGCCTTGGGATCGACGCCGAATCGGTTCTTGTTGAACGGCCGGTATGGTGCTGGCCCAAGCCACATGTCCCAGTCCAGGTCCGGGGGTGGGTCGCTGTCGGGTGGATTACCGATACCGCTTTTCGGCATGTTCGTGTAATTCCAGGTGCGGCAGAAGGTCACCTTGCCCAGGACCCCGCTGCGCACGATTTCGACGGCCTGCTGGAAATGTAGCCCGGAGCGCTGCATTGTGCCGGCTTGTACAACCCGGTTATACTTGCGTGCGGCTTGGACCATGAGTTGAGCTTCTTCCACCGTGACCGACAAAGGTTTCTCTACGAAGACGTCCTTGCCGGCTTTACAGGCTTCCACGGTCATGTAGGCGTGCCAATGGTCGGGCGTGGAGATACAAACGAAGTCGATCTCCGGGTCCGCCAGGATCTCCCGGAAATCCTTGACCGCTTTTGCACGGCCATGGGTGGCGTCGACAGCCTTCTCTAGGTGGGGCCGGTAGACATCACACACAGCCCGGACTTCGATGTCTTTCTCCAACTTCAGGGCAAAGCTTAGGTTTGCCATGCCCATCCGGCCCATGCCGATGAACCCCCCGACCAGGCGGTCGTTGGCACCGCGAGCCCGCGCAGGCAGGATCGTAAAAGGGGTAGCCTTGAGCCAATCCCTGCGACTGATGACACTCATGGTCAACCTCGGCTGGAATTTGCCCTTGTGGCTTCAAGAGAAGCAAGGATTCTATCGCAGTTGGCGAGGTGGCCGGCAGTGGCAGGGCGAGCTTGGAGGTTAAGCTACCGGCCTGCGCTGGGGGAGCGTGTTAAGGCAGTGCTCCACCAGAAAGTGCAATGCCGTTGAGATTTAACGAGTTACGATATTCACTAGCTTGTCCGGCACCACGATGACACGAGCCACTTGCTTGCCGTCCAGCAACTGCCGGACACGCTCGTCTTCTAAGCCCAACCGTTCCAGCTCCTCGCGTGAGGTCCCCGCAGCCACTCGCAGCCGACTCCGCACCCGACCATCGATCTGGATGACAACCTCGACGAGTTCTTCCTTGGCCAGCTCGGGGTCATAGCTAGGCCAGCTCTGGCGGAAGACCGGGCCTTGGCGACCGATTTCCTCCCACAACTCTTCGGCTAGATACGGGGCAAACGGGCCTAGCACGAGGATCATCTTTTCGAGGATTTCAGCCAGGGCACTGGCAGAGAGCTGGCCTTCCAGCGCGGTGAGCTCGTTCAGGAGCTCCATGATTGCCGCGATGGATGTGTTGAAATGCCAGCGGGTTTCGAAATCGTCGGTGATGCGCTTGACCGTCTGATGAAGTTTCCGGAGGGCGCGGCGGTCGGCGTCATTTTGCGGACCTTGAGGAGTTACGCCGCGGATCCGATCGGCGTTTCGGGTCACGAAGCGGTACAGCCGGCCGATAAAGCGGTAAATCCCCTCAACTCCTTGATCTTGCCAGTCCAAGTCTTTCTCTGGCGGGGCAGCAAACAACGCGAACAACCGCGCCGTATCCGTACCATAACGCTCGGCCATGTAGTCGGCGCTGACTACATTGCCCTTGGATTTCGACATCTTGGCGCCGTCCTTAACGACCATGCCCTGGGTGAACAGCCGCTTGGCCGGTTCCTTGTGCTTAACCAGGCCGAGGTCGTACATCACCTTGGTGAAAAACCGCGAGTAAATCAAATGCAGGATGGCGTGCTCGACGCCTCCTATGTATTGGTCGATAGGGAACCAGTAGGCGATCTTTTCTGGGTCGAACGGGGCCTTGTCGTTGTGGGGATCACAGTACCGGTAAAAATACCAGGACGAGTCGACGAACGTGTCCATGGTGTCGGTCTCCCGGCGAGCAGGCTTGCCGCAGCGGTAACAATTGACGTTCACGAACTCAGGTACCTGTTCAAGCGGTGACCGACCGCGGCCAGTGATCCGCACGTTCAAAGGCAGCAACACGGGCAACTGATCCTCAGGCACCGGGACAATGCCGCAATCAGGGCAGTAAATGATCGGGATAGGCGTGCCCCAGTAACGTTGCCGAGAGATGCCCCAATCCTTCAAGCGGTAGCTGACGGCAAACCGGCCGAAGCCCTCGCGCTGCGCTTTTTCAGTCATCCGCTTGCGCGCTTCCGCACTGGGCAACCCAGAGAACTCACCGGAGTTCTCACAAACGCCGTCAGGCGTGTAGGCCTCCTCCATGGTAGCTGGGTCCGGCAGAGGTCCATCCACTGGCCGGATGACCGGGCGAATAGGGATTCCGTACTTCTTGCAGAATTCGAAGTCCCGCTGGTCATGAGCAGGCACAGCCATGATCGCGCCAGTGCCGTACTCCATCAGCACGAAGTTCGCCACCCAAACTGGGAGGCGCTCGCCATTGTAAGGATTGAGGGCGTAGCGTCCTGTGAACAGGCCTTCTTTTTCCAGATCCTCTGGCCCTCGCCGTTTCCGTTCGTCAATCATCCGTTTGATTTCGGGCGCCTGCTCGGCGGGAACAAGCTTGCGGGTGAGCGGGTGCTCGGGGGCTAATAGCACGCAGGTTGCGCCGAAGATGGTGTCGACGCGCGTGGTGAAGATGGTGATCTTCTCGTCCGAGTCCACCACCGGGAACTCGACTTCGGTGCCCTCGGAGCGGCCGATCCAGTTCCGCTGCATAGTGAGGACGCGCTCTGGCCACCCGCCCTCCAGTTCCTTCATGTCCTCGAGCAAGCGGTCGGCGTAAGCTGTGATGCGCAAGAACCACTGTTCTAGGGCTCGCTGTTCCACGGGCGTGGTTTCGTGCCGCCAGCAGCATCCATTAATGACCTGCTCGTTGGCCAGGACAGTGGCGCACTCAGGACACCAGTTAACCAAGGCCTCTTTCCGGTACGCCAAGCCCCGCTCGTACATCTTGAGGAAGAACCACTGGTTCCAACGGTAATATTCGGGTTCGCAGGTTGAAATTTCCCGGTCCCAGTCGTAGCTGAACCCGTAACGACGGTGCTGCTCTTTCATATAGGCGATGTTGTCCAGCGTCCATTTGCGGGGGTGGACGCCGGCAGCAATCGCCGCGTTTTCCGCTGGGAGCCCGAACGCATCCCAACCCATCGGGTGCAGCACGTTGTAGCCCTGCATCATCTTGTATCGAGCCAGGGCGTCGCCGATCGTGTAATTTCGAATGTGACCTACATGCAGGGTGCCGCTCGGGTACGGCAGCATCTCCAGCACATAGAACTTCGGCCGCGATGGGTCTTCCACGGCTTTAAAGTAGTTGTGCTCCTCCCAGCGCCGTTGCCACTTGGGCTCAATCAGACGGTGATCGTACGATTTCTCGGGCATAGCTGTCTTAGGGTGCGGAGATTTCGACGGTCGTCTTCGGGCTTCTCTAATGGAGTTTCCAAAATGAACGGCTTTGTTTGCAACGCTGCCTCGGCCAGGATTCGGCGGAAGCCCGCCCGGCCAATGTAGCCTGCACCGATGTGCTCGTGCCGGTCTCGGCGCGATCCCAAAGGGAAGCGCGAGTCGTTAGCGTGAATCACATGTACGAGTGACCAACCAAGCACTTGCTCTACCTCAGCCACCACGCGTTTCCAGCCTTCACTGGAGGCTACGTCGTAACCCGCGGCGAGGCAGTGCGCTGTGTCAATGCAATAGCCGAGGCGAATCTTTACGTTGGGCTGCACCCCGGCCCGCATCACAGCCAGGTCCTGGAAGCTAGCGCCCAGGCCAACGCCGCTTCCAGCACTGTTTTCCAATAACAGCGTCGGAGCACTGACATCGAAGTCGTGAAGGGCTTCCACAAGGGCTT
>JAUQPO010000304.1 GCA_030550335.1 Acidobacteriota bacterium | reverse complement strand
CTCCGGTAATCCCCGAAACTCCGGAAGAGCTGCGCCGCTACGAAGAAGCGGAACAACGCCGGCGTTATCGTTTAGAAATGCGTGAACGGATGCGGAGAAAGCAAGCTGGCTGGTAAGCTTGCCTGTTTTGGGGAGTTCGGAGCGGGTTTAGCGTTCCTGTGTGGCCTTGTACATGTAACGGATGGCGGGCTTATAGATGAGAAGGCTCGGTGCCCCTTCTCGGGCAACTTTAAGGCAGGCCTTGTCGTACCACTGAATGACACCGCGGATCACCTCGCCGCTGCGCAGCACAATCACCATCGGGGTTTTCAACTGGATTTGCTTGGCATAGTAGAAGTTTTCGGCGTTCGTGCGCTCGGGCGGGATGGCTGGCTGCCCGTTGTTCCCACACCTCGAGTCCTTCGAGGGGCGAATCGGCGCTTGGCTTTTCGCTCCCGCAACACGAATCGGTCGACGCATCACCAACTCTGGCATGGGGGCTCCTTTTGGCGCACACTTCGTCCCTGCGCGGTGTCTAGTGCTTAGCCCGGCAGGAATAAGGAGTACTGCGTCTCGTTGTCACCAATCTAGCACATCGGGGGATAGCCTCGGGTCGTCTTGGCACGTAGAATGCCCGAGCTACCTCGCAGCGTGCTCGAGCGTGGAACCGGGTCCCGGATTCTCAGCATGGATCCCGTGAGTTGCCCCCCTTACGGACCCAACTAGGCAAATCACTGGTCCGACTGCCCATCGCTCACCGATGGTGCACTAACACCCACTGGGCGCCCTAACCGGTTCAGCGCCGCAGCAGCCAGACCTCCGAGACTTGGCAGCCGCGACCGTTACCCCCCATGCCCGGCTCGCTGGTCCAACTCAGCCACAGCTCCCCGTCGGCAGTAGCTTCTTGAGGGACGTCGAACTCCAAGGGGCGTATGGGGATGGGCTTATCGATCAGCGGGTGGATTTCGTAACGCTCGTCGGCCACCAATCGAATTTTCCTGTTCAGAGCGTCCCCTGCGTAAACGACCCGAACTCGGTAACGCGCGTTGGGGTCGAGCCCAGTGTAGTGGAGTCGCAATGGAGCATCGTAAAGCGCTTCGGCATGATCCCGCCAGGAAGTGCGCAACCCGTGGATTTGCCGGGCAAAGCCGATCAAGGCAGACTGGCGGAACTCCGGGTCCTCCCAGAAGCCCGGCCCACGGATCAGGTGAGGTTGAAGCATCGGGTTTCCCAAGTCGTCGTAAAAGCCACCAGGGCCAGGGTCAGTCCATCGGAGAATCTCTTGGAGTGCTCGCAAGCGTTCCTGTTCGTTTTGGAGCTGGCGGATGATTGCGAAGCGCTCTTCCAGCCACGGCCGGTTGTTCAGAGGCACGTCGATGGAGTCCAGGTTGGCGCCTCGCTCGACAGCAATGGCTTGGTAGCGGGGAACGCTCAATTGCATACGGATCGACTGGAACAACGCTTCTGCCAGCTCGAATACCCGCTGACGCCAGCTCCAGTGAGGTCCAGGGCGATCTGCGCGGCGCAAGATCGCTTCGGCCCGGCGCATTGCCTCCAACGTGCCAACTCTTTCGGCCTCGCGCAAAGCTGCCATGGCTTGTTCCTCGAGCGCGGTTTCCCAGATTAAGCGGCTCCGTAGGCACGCGTCGTAGTAAGCCCGGTACAACGCCATTTGCAAGCGCCAATTGGCCAGCTCCTGTGGTGTTGCGGCCCGTTCGATCGCCTGGAACTGCTGCAGCGTGGTATAAACGCCTGCGTTGGCTAGCAAGGGCCCTTGCCAATTCCGCTCTAGAGCCAGTAAGCCTTGGGCAAAAGCTTCTTCCCACCGCGGGCCGATGAAGTATCGGGCATACTCGCGCAGGATCTCAAGCACGTCCGCATCCGGATCCCAGCCTAGGCTACTCCAGATAATCTTGTTGACGTCGTCGTTGCACCCCTCCGAGTAGGTGATGAAGCCGTCAGTATGGGGCCGGGCTAATTGGAAAATGCGGGCGTGCCCCAGCGGGCGTGGGTTGATGACTTCGCGGCCTTCCGTGTATGCGTATGCCGCATCCCAGTCGGGCACCGGATATTGACAGTGTCGGCTGTGCGTGATGTCAGGATAGTCGCGGATTGGGTAGCGCTTGGGTACGCGCCGGCGAAGCTCCGCCAGGCTGATGCGGATTTGGGGTCCCGCAGCGATTCCAGTTAGCCACGCTGGTTCTGTCTTCAAGATTTCGAAGAAATCCTCTAACCATTGCTGGTTGAACCCTTGGGGTGAGACCCAGAGTCCCGCACGCGGATGGTAGCGCCGGAGGTTCGCCGCCTGCTTTTCCAAGAATGGCATTAGCACCTTGGGGGGCGTGTGACCCGGATCGCCGCCCGGAACGAATACGTGGTCGATGCGGGGCAGCTGGCGGAACACTTCGCCCCATTCGAGTAAGGCGCTCTCGACGGTTTTCGGATCCGAATAGTCCTTATCGAGCGCTGGGTACCAAATCCACACGTCCAGTCCATATGCATCCGCCAGCCTGGACATCTCGACCATCATGCGCATCTGAGGGAGGGGGAAGTGAGGGCTATCCGGGGCATCATCGGAGCGTGGCGGGATCAGTTCAATCGCATTGGTCCCAAAAACGACCAGGTCACGGATGTATTGCTCCCACATGGGCACGGTCCAGCCATCGTAGGAGTTCGTTTTGGGGCGGTAACCGAGTTGGTGGCCCCGCAGTTTGACCTTTGGAGCGGATGCCAGCCGGAGTCCGGCGTCGAGTTGGACGTTAGCTTTCTCCATCCGCAAGCATCGCAGCAGGCGTCCCGCACCGAACAGCACGCCTCGGGTGTCGTTGCCCACCACGAAGACCACTGACGGCTCGCGGCGCTCCACCCAGATCCTGTATCCTTCGGGGCCCCTAGCTGCTTCGGGAGCCGTAGTGAAGCGGTTCCGGAAAGCCTCTAGTTGAGCTGCAGGCGTCACTACAATAACAGGCCGGGACTCCGAGGGCCAGCTCTGAGTGACGGGCCAGCGAATCGTCGTCCGTTTCTCGACCTCCTCCACCAGCATCTGCACAGCTTTTTGTTCGGGGCCGGCCAGATGACTGGGGGTGACGACCACTGCCTGGTTCAGATTCACCCAGACGATCAAACCGAGCACCATAGCGCTTTCACCCCGAGTATTTGGCAGCCAACTCGCGCAGCCGTGCCAACCAGCGCGGCACCGCGGTCTCCGCGGGCTCTTCACCCTCGTATTCCAGAGCCAGGTAACCGCGATAGCCCGCGCGAGCGAACATGGAGAAGATCCGATCCCAGTCTGACTCCATCCGCCGCCCTTGCTTGTCCCGCAGCTCGGTTTTCAGTTGGGCATTGACAGCATAAGGCAGGCACATCTGGATCTGCCAGTAGACGTCTTCGCGGAAGTTGCCCGTGTCGAGGTTAATGCCCACCCAAGGAGAGTTGACCTGCTTGACGATGCGTACGATCGTCTCGGCCCGTTCGGTGACGCCGCCGTGATTTTCAAGGCCGAGGATCACGCCTTTTTCTGCGGCGTAGTCCGCGGCACGGGTCAGAACTTCCGCTGCCCAGTTGGCAGCTTGTTCCTCTGTAGCGCCTTTCGGCACTCGGCCGCCAAACACACGTATGTGACCGGCGCCAAGAGTCGCTGCCACGTCCACCCAGCGCCGGATTTCCTGCACTTCTTTCTGGCGCTCTTCCGGCGTTGGGCGGGTCATCTCCGTCCGGATGGCTATGCTGTAAATTTCAATGGCGTTACGATAGGCCAGGCGTTTGAGGTCGAGCAGCCACTTCTGCGTCAACGGCTCAGGGAACCAGTAGACGGTCAGGTCCAGGCCGTCCAACTTGTGGTCGACCGCGTAGCGCACGAGATCGCCGTAAGTCATCTTGCCGGCTTTGAGCGCTTCGCGAAAGCTGTAAGCGCACAGAGCAGTGCGGAGGCGGGCGCCGTCAGGCTTGTGCGTTTCAAGCTGGCCAGCTAAAGCGACAGTCGGAGCGAATGTGAGAAATTCCCGGCGGTTCATTACGACCTCCTCGAGAACCTCCGGGATTTTACAACATTCCCGCTCTTCGGCCGTGCGGCGCGGTCGCGCTGGGTAGTTTTTCAGCCTTTCCGCTGGGCAGCCATCCGCAGCGGCGTGTTCTTTATTGGCAGCTCAAAAAAAGACAACTCTGCCGTTTGCCCCGCGAAAGCCATCCGAGCTTGCGCGGGCCTACCTTGCCACACCCGCGTCAGTTTCAGCTCGGGTGTCGAAACCCTCAGTACCCCACGGCGCCGTCGGCGTCTACCAGCCCCGCGCCGTAATGCTGGTCCCAACCTGGGTCGCCCAGGTCTCGGGCGGTGCTCTGGAGGGCGGTTTTCACAGCGTCGGGCCCTTCATTGGGGTGCGCCGCAAGCCGGAGTGCCACCACTCCGGT
>JAUQPO010000020.1 GCA_030550335.1 Acidobacteriota bacterium | reverse complement strand
CCGAGCAGATGCGGCAAATTGAACAAGTCTGCTGGCAGTGCGGTGCGCGGGAGTTCCGGTGGGCACGTAACGCCCACGAGCGCGAGCTGTTGTGGAAGGGCAGGAAAAATGCTTTTGGCGCCGTGGGGCGTGTCAGCCCAGCGTATTTGGTTCAGGATGGGATGGTGCCCCGCACGCGCATCGCGCCTACGCTACGCTACATCCGGGAGGTGGCCGACAAGTATGGCCTGATCATCAGCAACATCTTTCATGCAGGCGATGGGAACATGCACCCCCTCATCCTGTTTGACCCGCGGAAGTCGGGCGAACTGCAGAAGGCCATCCAGGCGGGACAGCAAATCCTCGAACGTTGCATCGAGGAAGGTGGGTCTGCCACTGGGGAGCATGGGATCGGCATGGAAAAGATCGCCCTAATGAAGAGGCAATTCAGCGAGGCCTCACTCGCGATGATGGCGCGGATCAAGCGCCTGTTCGACCCGGAGTTGCGGCTCAATCCTGGTAAGGTCCTGCCTGAGGAATACCTACACTGATCGGGTCAAAATACCTTGGGTGTGCGAGGGTTGGTAGCCGGCTGCGAGTGTCTTGCGCGCGACGCTCGGCCAATGAGTCGAGCCTTCCATTAAGGCATCACACTTAGCCCAGGCGGCTGGGAACGCAAGCGATCGGCTGCGTCTGGATCTGCGTAGGCTTCGACAATTTCGCCGAAATAAATTCGGTGAAAGTCGCCGGAAGGGTAATACTCGTTGAGGATAGCTTGAGGGAAGCTTTCGGGTCGGACGTCCGTGGAGTGGATGGTCTTACACTCGTAATGGATCACGCACTCCTGGATGATGGGCGCCTTGACTGACCGTGCAGGCACAGGGGTCAGGTTGGCCTGCCGGAACTTGTCGTAGTCGCGTCCAGAAACCTTGCCACACAAGGCTACTGCCATGGCGAGCTCCTTGGGTGGAACGTTGACGGTGAACTCGCCCGTCGCCTCCAAATACCCATAGCTAAAACGCGATGGACGGACGAGCACCACGCATACAGGTCGACCCCAAATGGAACCAAAGGTGGCCCATCCGATCGTCATCACGTTGGGCTTGCCCGACGTGTCCACCGTGCACAGCAGTAGACCATCCTCACGCAGGCGACGCACCGTATCCGCAAACCAGTCGGTATAGTGGATGTTCACCTTCGTACCGCTCATATGGCTCCTTGAGCTGCAGAGTTGATCCCCAAGGTAGTCTACGCTAACTTGGCCCGGCGGATCCGATGCAAGGCTATCTGGCGCCCTGGGTTCTTGCTCCCCTCTAGCTGCACGTCCTCGGAAGGCGCCAAGTGGGGACTTCTCGCAGGACGGAAGGATGTCGAATCCCGTGCAAGTTCGATGCTTCTCCGATTCACGACGCGAGTGAGCCGGGTACTGTTGCCAGGGCACCGATGCCTGGGCTGTGGAAACCAGTGAGCAGCTCAGGGCCCGGCTTGGATCATTGTGGTGTCAGCAGCGACTTCCGGGTGTGATTCCCAGAGCCCGTTTGGTTAGCTGCGGCTGCGGTCCAGTAGTGGGCCGAGCAGGCCACCCGGTATGCCGCAGACGCCCGTGTGCGGAAAGGCTTGTTCGTTCCAGCCAGGAGTACAGTGATTGCGCCGACTGGCTTGGCTGTAAACCCAGGCTTCTCATCGTGCCCTAAGCGATCGTTTCCCGTGATCGTCACGCCAGCAACGCTCTTCTTTGGCGGTTTCTTGCGATTGCCGTTGGCCGATCCGCTCGCGAGCCCGCTGGGGTTTACTTCCACCTCACTGGTTGCAGATTGGGTTGAGGCCAGCTCGAAGACAGGAGCCACTTAGCTTTCTTTAAGAGATCTTGTGGCTGGGATAGCGCAGTTTTGGGCCGATGACGAGTTGTGATAAAGTCCCACCGCAGGGGAGGGAAGATGCGCCCGTGGCTGATCGTATTACTCGGAGTGGGTTGTTTGCAAGCGCAGACCACGTACGACTTACTCATCCAGGGTGGTCACGTGATCGACCCAAAGAACGGCATCGACGATATTCGCGACGTGGCGATCCTCAATGGGCGGATTGTCCAGGTTGCACAGGGCCTGCCCGCTGAAGCTGCTAGAACCGTGATCGATGCAAAGGGGCTCTACGTCAGCCCCGGCTGGATCGACATCCATGTTCACGTGTACGCGGGCACCGGCTTGCGTGCCCTGACGGGGGACCAGAGCGTGTACCCCGATGGGTTTTCGTTTCGGACTGGCGTCACCACGATGGTGGATGCCGGGACTGCGGGTTGGAGAAACTTTCCCGATTTCAAAGAACGGGTGATTGACCGTGCGCGCACGCGGGTGTTGGCTTTCCTGAATATTTGCGGAGTGGGCATGGCTCCTTTTGGAGAGAACAACCCCGCGGACATGGATCCGGCCGGGGCAGTCTACGTGGCCCGTCAATATCCTGAGCTGATCGTGGGATTCAAGGTGGCGCATTACGATCAGCCGGATTGGCTGGACATCGATCGTGCCATTGAGGCGGGTAAGGCTACGGGGCTGCCAGTCATGGTGGACTTCGGCTGGACAGGTGGTGACCGCACCATCGAAAAGTTGCTGCGGGAAAAATTGAGGCCGGGCGATATTTACACTCATTGCTACTCTGGGCACCGGGATGAGTTGCTACCTTCTGGCGAGTTGAATCCCGCTATGTGGGACGGGCGCAAGCGCGGCATTTTGTTCGATGTGGGTCACGGAGCGGGAAGTTTTTACTGGAACATCGCAGTGCCTGCCTTGAAGGCAGGGTTTCGACCCGATACAATCTCTACAGACCTGCACACCAGCAGCATGAACGCTGGGATGAAAGATTTGCCCAACGTAATGTCGAAATTGTTAAATCTCGGCGTGCCGCTCAAAGATGTGATTCGGATGGTGACTTGGTCAGCAGCCCAAGCCATCCGGCATCCTGAGTTGGGGTCTTTGGATGTAGGCACTGAAGCCGACGTTACGGTGTTTGCCCTCGAGCAAGGACAGTTCGGTTTTGTGGACGCAGCCGGAGCGCGAATGGATGGGACTCAGCGGCTCCGTCCTGAGGTGACCATTCGTGCAGGACGTGTGGTCTGGGATTTGAACGGGCGGGCGAGCGTGGACTGGCGTCGCTTCCCGTACAAGAAGAGAGAGCGTCCTCAGCGTGGTCTTACGGGCGTGAGCTCAGTTGGGCAGAAGTAATCCCGGAGCCAGCGGACTGCTGCGGTTTGGTTTGAATGGAGCGGTACGGTTGGATGTGAGGAGGTGGGTAAATGGCTGCGGAGTTCAGCCGACGAGAGTTGATTGAAGCCGTGTTCGCCAGCGCTGCGATCCGCAGCTCTGGCCAGGCGCCCTCAACCACAAAAAGCCAGCTGGGAATCCCTGGGCCTTTTCGGGGCAAGGTGGTAGCGGTGGAGCATCCGGGGAGTATCATCGGCGGGAAGTACCAGCAACAAGCCGTGCGGGAAATGATGCGCCGGGGCATGATGGAGCTCACCGGAGCCCCATCTTGGGAAGAGGCCTGGAGGTTCTTTTTCGAGCCTGGCGATGTGGTCGGCATCAAAGTGAACCCGGTTGGCCAGCCGTATATCATCTCGGCACCGGAGGTCTTCCGGGAAATCGTTGCCGGGTTGGAAGCTGCTGGCGTCAAGCGCAAGGATATAGTGGCCTTTGACCGCTACCGTAGGCAGTTCCTGAGCGGGGGATTCGACAAGTGGTTGCCGGAGGGGGTGCGTTGGTCCTGGGCTACGGACGATTATGACCCGTTGCAGCTCGACATGCACGGCTACGACCCGGACCACTACATCGAGCTGCCTTTGGTCGGCAGAGGGGCCAACCCGAACGACCCGCACCACCGTCGCTCATACTTGGTCAGGTTTTTGACGAAGGAGGTGAATAAGTTGATCACCTTGGGCGTGCTGAAGCACCACCAGTCGGCTGGGTTCACCATCGCGCTGAAGAACCTTTCCCATGGGCTGGTGAATAACGTGGCGCGAAGCCATGTGAGCAGTTCCAATAACGCTTGCGGCATTTTCATCCCTGCGGTCGTCGATCACCCGATCATCCGGCAGAAGGTGGTGCTCCACGTGATTGATGGGATCTTAGGCGCCTACCACGGTGGCCCAGGGAGCAAGACCGGCAAGTACCTTTGGGAGCACAAGACGCTATACTTCGCCACCGACCCGGTGGCCGTGGACCGTGTGGGGTGGACGGTTCTGGACCAGAAGCGAGAGCAAATGGGTATGCAACCGATTGCCCTGGCCCCAGCTGACGAGGACAGCGTGTTCGTCCGCATGCAACCGGAGTTCGTGGAGATTGCTGGGATGTTGGGCTTGGGCGAGAGCGACGAGAAGAAGATTGATCTGCGGAAGATTCGTCTGGGTTAGCGCAGCTGCCAAGCAGGCCTGCCAGCGGGAGTCGAAGCCGCGGTGTGTTAACATGTTGCGAGGGCACAGGGTCGAGGCGTCCGCGCAGAAGTCCGGACCACCCAGAGCCTAATTCGACCTCGCCCCTCGAGGGAAGGATCCCGTGGACCGGCTGACGCGAAAGGAACTTAAATCCGACAAATTCGTCGAGAAGGTCCGCAGCACGCTGGAGTTTTTGCGGGAGCATCGCCGTCAGGCGATCCTGATTGCCTCGGTGGCGTTGGCAGGCGTGCTCGTTGCGGTTGGGGTACTAGCCTGGCGGCGGCACGAACGCATCCAGCGCCAGGTCGCTTTGCGAGAGGCTTTCCGGATCTACCAAGCAGTAGTCACCGACGAGGCGCCGCCGTTCTTCGTTCGCTTCAACACCGAAGAAGAGAAGAACCGGGCTGTGGAGAAGGCTTTTCAGGACTTGATTGCGAAGTACCCTGGGACTGCGGAAGCGACCATAGCCAAATACTACTTAGGGGTGCACTACCACTACACCAACCAGGAAGACCGGGCCGAAAAGGTGCTGAAAGAAGTCGTTGCTTCCGGCAAGCAACCTTTCGCGTCTCAGGCGGCGTACTCGCTCGCCGAACTCTATGCTGGCCAAGGTCGGATCGAAGAAGCGGAGAAGCTCCTACGGCAGTTGATCGAGCACCCCACCGTGCTGGTTCCGAAAGAGCAAGCCACCATCACTTTGGCGAAAGTTATCGCCAAGAAGGATCCTCAGCAAGCCCGGAAATTGCTCGAGCCGTTGCGGGAGCGTCCGGGAGCGGTGGGGCGCGTCGCGTTGACTACGCTTGGTGAGATTTCCTCGGCCCAGCAAACGCCGTAGGCCGGGAATGCAGCTGGGCGCACTGCGGCACTTGCGATTTGATCCCGCCGCTTGCCGAGGCCGGCGCTACCCCGAGCCACCCCATCCATATCGTACCGAGTTCCAGCGGGACCGTGACCGGATCATTCATTCCCGCGCTTTCCGGCGACTGGAAAACAAGACCCAAGTGTTCGCTCCAGGCTTGTCGGACCACTTCCGTAATCGACTGACCCATACGATCGAAGTGGCCCAGATTGCGCGCACCGTAGCCCGCGCCCTAGGTCTGGAAGAAGACTTGACAGAGGCCTTGGCGCTGGGCCATGACATTGGTCACCCGCCTTTCGCCCACGCAGGGGAGGCTGCGTTGGACGAATTGATGCGCCGCTACGGGGAGCGTTTCGACCACAATCTCCACGCACTGCGCATCGTGGAGTCTTTTGAGCAGCGATACGGCAGTTTTCGTGGACTGAACCTGACGTTCGAAGTCCGCGAAGGCATAGTGAAGCATTCTCGGGATTTTGAACCTGGCGAGCTGCCGGAGCTCGACGAATTCTTGCCAGGCTTGCGACCCCCGCTAGAGGCACAGCTGATTGACCGGGCCGACGAAATCGCCTACAACACCGCTGATCTAGACGACGCTTATTCAGCAGGCTTGATCGAGTTCGAGCAAATCGTTGCCTCAGTCGATCGGTTTCGCAAGTTCGCGGAAGAGGTCGAGCGCTTGTATCCCTCTGGGAGCGAACGAATTGTTTTTCACGAGGTATTGCGTCGGTTGATCGACTGGCTGGCAACAGGCCTCATCGAGGGGACCTGTGAGGCTGCTTTGCAGGCAGGCGTAAGCTGCGTGGAAGAGGTCCGGCGGTACCCGGAACGGCTGGTGCGCTTCTCCGGGCAAGCCGACGAAACTAATGCCCAACTGAAGGCCTTCCTGCACGCCCACGTGTACCATAGCCCCCCGCTACTCGAATCCCGCAAACGTTCTGCCCAGATGATCGCTGAATTATTTGACCTCTACGTCACCCAACCGGAGTTGATGCCCCCGCCTTACTGCGAGGAGGCCAAGGAGCAGCCTGTCCATCGAGTCGTTTGCGATTACATTGCGGGGATGACTGACACTTACTTTTACCGCACATATGAGCGGCTGTTTGGTCGGTCTACATTGGACCTCAAGTAGCAGGAACGATTTCGAATGGGACTGCTGGAAGATAGCCGAGGGAAACCTGGCGGCTGCGGCGTGGCGCATTGGCCGTGGGTAGCGTGACGCGGGTAAAGGTTTCCAAGATCAAATTCCCGCGCAACCCGGGTTTGGCCTTTTCCTTATCTGCTGCCAGAATTACCTCCACCGTCTCCCCAGTGGCGCGAACCTCTCGAATGCTGATCCCATCCGGCGGCTCGCTGAGCTCCACATGAATGCCGCTCCACTGTGGAGGAAGCCTACGGGCAGTCACTTGGAGACGGACTGTAGCTTCGCCACCCGGAGAAAGCCGGATCGTGCTCGGGCTGGCTAGCCGCCATGGCAGCCGCTGGCGGCCCTCCAGGATTTCCAGTAACCACGCTCCAGCGGGTACCAGATGTTGATAGGCAAACGCCTGGGTGAAACTTTCCGCGGCCAGAGCCTCGCGCTTGATCGTGGCGCCGTTGATGCTGGCTTCTCCTTCGAGCTCCAGGGTCAGCAGTTGGGGTGCCAGGTGTGGAGCGGCAGTCAGTGTGACCCGGACGGTTTGCTGCCCGGCTGGGATGAGTCCACCTTCGAGTGTGAGGCCGGCAGGCGCATTGGTCAAACGCAATCGAATCGGCCCGTCGAAACCATCCTTACGAATGGCGTGGACTTGAACTGGGATGGAATAACCTGCGCGGAGATTCACGCTGGCAGGGCAGACTCGAAGGTCGAAGTCCGGTTGGGGCGGGGCCAGACGCAGGCGGTAGGTGTACTCAAGTCCACCTCGACCTTGTACATCGCCGATCAGCAGCTTGTAGATCCCTCGGACTGGCAGGCGCACCTGTAGATATGCATCCGCGTAATGGGTGAGCAATCCGGAAGGGTCCACATCCCCGTCATCTGCCATGGCGAGCAACCGGCCGGAAGGGTCCAAAAGTTTGATGACCGAGTCCAGAGGCGAGCCCAAGCGACGTGCGATGACATCGGCCACGATCCACTGGCCCGCTTCGCCGCGGAACTCGAACGTATCCCAGTCCCCTGGCTGGTCGATCCTGCCATTAAGAATGACAGGCGGTCTTACCCGGGTCAGTTTGTTGGGTTCCTCTCGCGTTTCGATCCATTCCGGGAGCCGATCCGCAGCAAAGGCCAATTGCTGGTAGGGGATTTCTGAATTGGGCAGCTTCAACGGCCAAAGCCCTTCCCCGGTGGGGCGAGCGAATAGGGTTTGCACAGGTAGGTTCCAGCCCGTCAATCGAACTCGTGTCGGCCGCCCGACTTGGCCTCCCATGGGGAAATACCAAGTCACGTAAGGGAGTTCGCCGATGACGACCCGGTACACGAAATCCTGCCGCCCCCGATAAAGCGAGTCGCGAATTTCCAGCGTATACGTTCCGTCCGCTGGGATTAGGCAGTGCAGAACCGGATCGGGTTGAAATCGGAAGTGATCGGCGGCAGCAATTGTGATCCCTTCGCGATTCCGGATCTGGATGGCCGCTTGGAACCAGCCTGGAACCGCGTCGGCGATGTAAGGGACGAGTTCACGTGCCTGGACGATGGCCACAAGGTTTTGGCCCCTCCTCGCCTGGAAACGATAAGAGTGGACGGCTCCGGGTAACATCTGGCCGTCGAGGACCGCAGGAAGCTGAATCTCCAGTGGCTCATCCTGACGCGGCAGAGGATAGGCCAACCCACGCTGGTTGCGCTCGATCAGCTCTTCCACAGCCGGGAGGAGCCGGATTGGCGGTCGCACGATATGAGGGAAGGAGTCGACGAAGAACGGCAATGGATTCGTAAGTCCGAAGGGTGTGCGCAATCGCAGCTCTCTCCTTCCCGGCGTCGCGTCAGGTTCGATGCTGATGCGCAGCGTCACGACTTCGGCGATCGCTTGGCTGGAAGGCCGGCGGATCAAGCGTGTGCTCAACTCCCTCCTGATCTGCTCGATGCGCTGCTGTTCGGCAGGGGATAGGGCACTGGGTCCTTTAGTCTTCCGTTTCTCCACAAGCTTAGCCAATTCCTCACGGAGGTCACGAGCTTCGTTCGGAGTCAAGGGGCGGGTGTAATCGACCACTTCAGCTTGGATGCCGGATCCAGAGATCCAAGTGGCCCGAGTGCCTCGCAAGGATTGCCCTCCTACGATGACCTCCAGAGTGGTACCCCGTTGGCCACCGGCGGGGTACACGTATCCGATGCGGGCATTGGGCGGCGGCTGTGCCAAAAGCCTAAGGCTCGAACACCATAGTAGGGTGATGACCCAGCTCGCGGCGTGAACTCGATCCAGCATGCTCATCAGTCCCTCATAGGATCTCCTGGAGTAGGCCAGCTCGAGGCACTTGCTTGTCGTTATCGGGGATGACGCGCACGTCTTCGCCCCTTGGGTGCGGCAAGCGAGCGTTCAAGTCGATTCCGAGTTGTGTATAGATCGTCGCCAGCAGGTCAGCGGGGTATACAGGTCGCTCTTTGACCTCTTCGCCTCGCGGGTCCGAGGCGCCCACCACGACGCCTCCTTTGAGCCCGCCTCCGGCCACTACATGGCAGAAAACGTGGCCCCAGTGGCCGCGACCGCCATTCCACGGTGGTTCCCACTGAATCCTGGGCGTTCGGCCGAACTCGCCACCCCACCAAACGATCGTTGTGTCTAGCAGCCCCCGCGCTGCCAGGTCCTCGAGCAAGGTTGCGAATCCCCGATCCAACTGGGGCAACATGCGCTGCATCGCCTGGAAGTGCTGGCGGTGCGTATCCCATCCCCGGTAATTAATCGTCACGTATACTACTCCACGCTCCACGAGGCGACGGGCTACCAGACAACTTTGACCGAAGGTATTGCGACCGTAGCGCTCGCGCACGTCTTCTGGTTCTTGACTCAGGTCGAACACCTTGCGCGCGTCGCCGAGAATGAGCTCATAAGCTTCCTCGCCCGCAGTCATGTAGGCAGCCAGTTGAGTCTCGCCAGGGCGAAGCGTGCGAGCCAAGGTATTCAGCTCGTCCAGCAACTCCCGGCGCGCCTGCTGGCGCTCGTCGGAAATCCCTTCTGCGACGATGCCTTCTACGACAAACCGGCTTTGCGCGGGATCGCCGCCGGTGGCAAAAGGTTTGTACTTGAGCCCGAGGAATCCGGCTTCGGAAAACCGGCCCTGGGGCTCGGTGAGGACTATATATGGAGGGATCAGCCCTCGATAACCAGCATCGTAACCTCGGAACAGCGTGACTACGGCTCCAGCACAGGGGTAGACATCGCGCCCGCCAGGTAACCGCCCGGTTTGCACAGCGTAGGAAGCGCTCTCGTGAGCGTTGATCCCGTGGGTCATGCTGCGGATAATCGCGTATTTATCTGCTTGCCGAGCCAGCATGGGCAACAACTGGCTGATGCGGATTCCACTGACGTTGGTTTCGATGGGCTGGTCCAGTGGACCACAATAATCGCGGCCAGCTTCGGGCTTGGGATCAAAAGTGTCGAGGTGAGCGGGTCCGCCCCACATCCAGATCTGGATGACCGAGCGAGCCTTGGCCCCTTGAGCCTTGCCTATGCGTTGCCTGGCCATCAATGCGGTGGCGAACCAGAGGCCGCGCTCGAGCATATGGCGGCGGCTGATCGGTTGGCCGACGCTGACTTGCATTTTTCCCTCCATCAGTGGCGATAGAGGAACTCTGCAGTGTTGATCAAAGCCCACGCTACATCGATGACCAGTTCCCGGAGGTTGGGAACCCGTCGCGCATGCCTGGCGATGGCTTCCATCTCTTGCCGGTGCGGGAAACGCGAAAGGATGAGTGGATAAAGCTGGGTAGCCACCTGTTCTGGCGAGCGGCAGTGCGGAACCAGTGCACGCAGTCTAGGACTGGACTGGAGCTTACGCTGAATGTGGCTGGAGTTTAACAGGTACAGTCGCTGTGCAGCAGAGATCTGATTGTTCCGTTCACTTTCGTATCCGGTGTCTCTAGGCGGACGCCCGAAGAGTTCCAGGAACGCACTGGTGATGCTGCCGTCGAACAGTGCGATAGAGCGCATGGTCGGCGGGGTTAGGGTAAACGGCTCGGGGATAGGACTGACGTACTGTTCCGTAGTTCCGGTAATTTGGCAAATGGCGTCTGCCAAGACTTCAGCTTCAAGCCGACGCAGGCGATAGGCAGCGAAGGCGTCCAGGGCCTCGGGTTGGGGAGCTCGAGGGATGGGGGAAAGCTGGTAGGTTGCTGAGGTTGCTACCAGGCGGTACAGTCGCTTCAGGTTCCACCCTCCTTGGATGAGTTCGCGCTCCAACAGGGAGAGTAAGCCTTCGTTGAGGGGTGGGTTGTCCTCGCGGATGTCGTCGGGTTCATGAACGATGCCGCGCCCCATAAGCCAGGCCCAGATGCGGTTGGCGATGTTGCGGGCAAACCATGGATTCCGAGGCTGAATGAGCCAATCGGCGAATACCAGCCGTGGATCTCGGTCCGACGTGAAGCGAACGCGTGTGCCATCGGGCAACACGCCCTCCTGAGGTGCTCCTGGTTTGTGCGGATCGTCGTAGACAATCTCTTCTTTCCACTCGCGCGTGGTTTTGTAACTGACCCGGGAAAAGAACGCAGCCATTCCCTGGAGCCGCTCTCTGGGCCAGTGTTCCACTCGCACGCCCATGAAGGTCAGCGCCACAGCTTTGGCCAGCGTTTCGGGTTGGCGGTTCTGGACGGCCCGGTAAAAGTTGGCTGGTGGGTTCTTGAAGTTGCTGCCGCTGGCGGTTAGAAGCTCTCGGGCGAACTGGTCATAGGGCTTGTTGGCACGAAGGCTTGCGACGACCCAGTCGTGGTACACACGCGCGGCCTGGGGCCAGAGGTTGATCGGAAATTCGGCTTTGATTCGGAGCAGGTCGGCCCACTTCATGCCCCAGTAACTGGCGAATTCGTCACGGTCGAGAAGCGCGTCAATGAGGGCTACCCGCTTGCCTGGGTGCGAGTCCTGCAGGAAGTTCCGCACTTGATCTGGTTCCGGAAGCGTGCCGGTCAGGTCGACATAAGCCCGACGCAGGAAGACGGCATCGGAGCACAAGTAGGCCGGCGCAATGTTAAGTCTTTTCCAATGTGCGAACAGGATCTCGTCGAGGGTCGAGAGCGGTTCTGGTTCGTGGGGCAACTCGAAAATCGTTCTTACCGGATCGTCTGCGGCTGTTCCGCTGGTCATGGCTAGCCTCGCACCCGAGGTCGCAGAGAGGCTTCCCAGTTTAGTCAACCCGGCGAGCACCCCGAAGTTGCGCCTGGCTGCCTTATGGCTACTCGGACACGACGTACGACAATTCGACAGCCTTGACCCCGTAGACCTTCTGGATCTGCCGGCGAATGTCCTGGACGAGCTGTTCGATGGGCTCGTGCTCGTCGTGCTCGACTTGGACTTTGAAGTAAAGATCCGTTCGGCGCAGTGAGTCTCGGTGCTTCTGAGACATCGATGCTAGAATAAGGTACAACATCTGGACACGCCCCGCCGCACTGTGATGAACCGCCGACGCTTCCTCGAAACTTTGCTCGGTGTTGCCGGCGCCCGGAAAGTAGCCCTCGGTGTCCCTTACCGGTTCCGCCTGCGGTATGCTCCCCGGATCGGGCTCCTGCCAGAGTTGCCCATCGAGCAGCAGTTGGAAATCTACGCAGAATGGGGTTTTCGGGCATTTGAATACAACAGGCTCCCGCGCCATAGCTTTCAGGAGATCGAAGCTATCCGCAAGAAGCGGGAAGAACTCGGTATGGCTATGGGGGTCTTTGTGGTGAACTCGGGGGGCTGGAGGGGTGAGGCGATGGTGGACCGCAAGTTCCACGAGGGCTTCCTCAAAGACGTGAGGCGGGCGGTAGAGATCCACCGCATTATCGAGAACGAGGCAGCTACAGTCACGTCAGGGCTGGCGGTGGATTACCTCTCGTGGGAACAGCAGACCCAAAACTGTATTGAGGCGTTGAAGCGTGCAGCGGAAATTATCGAGGGAACCCGGCTCATGCTCGTCCTGGAGCCGCTGAACACTCGAGTAGATCATCCGGGGTACTTTGTCGTGCGCATGGAGCACGCCTACCGCATCGTTTCGGCGGTGAACCACCCTCAGGTTCGGATCCTTTTCGACATTTACCACCAGCAAATCTCTGAAGGGAACTTGATTCATAACATCCGCCGGTATTGGGACTGGATCGGCTATTTCCAGGCAGGTGACGTGCCCGGACGGAAAGAACCTTACACTGGGGAGATCAACTTCCAAAGCGTGTTCAAAGCCATTTACCAGCTTGGCTACAAAGGGATAGTAGGCATGGAACATAGCCTATCGGTTCCGGGGATGGACGGTCTGAAGAAGTGCTTCGAGGCTTACCGCCGCGCCGATTCTTGGGAGGCTTAGACCGCCGTGGCTTTGTGTTTCTTGTGTGAAAAAAGAAAACCCCGTCGATTTTGTCCAGGCTTGAGCGAGGAGATCTGCGCCCAGTGTTGTGGCGAGGCTCGCGAGGTCCGGGTCAACTGTCCCCTGGACTGCCAACACCTGCGGGCTGCGCGCCGGCACGAACGCCCGCAGGCAAGCGAGTCCCAGGAAGTCCCGCACGCGGATATCGAGGTGACCGAGGCGTTCCTTGAGCGCAATGGAGTACTATTTGCCGCGCTCGGCCGTATCCTGCTGGACGCGATCATCTCGGTGCCCGGCGCTTGTGACTTGGACGCCCGGGAAGCTTTGGAGGCGATGATTCGGACCTATCGCACCCTCGAGTCCGGGCTGTATTACGAGACCCGCCCGAACAATCCCATCGCCGCTGCCATCCAGCAGCAGATTAAACAGGGGATCGAGGCATTTCGCCAGCAGTTAGCGCAGCGTACAGGCATGCACACCGTACGAGACAAGGACGTGCTGGGAGTCCTGGTAATGTTCCGTCGCCTGGAGCAGGCTTATAACAACGGACGGCCGTTGAGCCGGGCCTTCATCGACGCCTTACGGGAGCATTACGGTAGCGAGCGGCAAGTCCCGGCGAGCTCGCCGCTGGCGATCTGAGTAGTGAGCTGAGTCTTGGGGAAGCCTTTCCGGTTTCACCCCCGGATGCGCTCGATTCTCGCTCCGACGCTGCGCAACTTGTGTTCGATGTTCTCGTAGCCGCGCTCGATGTGGTAGATCCGGTCCACGATGGTCTCACCTTTGGCTACCAGGCCAGCGAGGACTAACGAGGCACTTGCCCGAAGGTCCGAAGCGATCACAGCCGCACCGGTCAGTTGGGTAGGGCCAGCCACAATGGCCTGGCGGCCTTCCACACGGATATTGGCGCCCATGCGTGCAAGCTCGAGGGCGTGCATGAATCGGTTCTCGAAGATCGTTTCCGTGATGATGGCAATGCCGTGGGCTTGTGTCATCAGGGCCATGTACTGGGCTTGCAAGTCGGTGGCAAACCCTGGGTATTCCTCTGTGGTGACGTCGACGGAATGCAACAGGCCGGGAACGCGGACACAGAGGGTATCTGGAGTGGGTTGGCGGATTTCCACTCCAGCCTGGCGGAGTTTGGCTGTCAAGGCCGCTACGTGTTCTGGAACGCAGCCCCGGACACACAGCTCTCCTCGCGTGATGGCACCGGCGATCAGATAAGTTCCCGCTTCGATACGGTCCGGGATGATGCGGTGGGTAGCCCCGTGGAGCCGGCTCACGCCTCGGATGCGTATGGTAGACGTACCGGCGCCCTCGATCTGTGCGCCCATTTTCGTCAGCAACTGAGCTAAATCGACCACTTCAGGCTCGCGAGCGGCATTTTCCAGAATGGTCTCCCCTTCGGCCAGCACCGCCGCCATCATCAAATCCTCTGTGCCCGTGACCGTGATCCGATCAAAGTGAATGAACGCTCCTTTCAAACCGTTGGGTGCGGTGGCTTCGATGTAGCCGTGCACCTGTTCGATGTGCGCGCCCAGCTGTTGAAGACCCGCTAGATGCAAGTTGATCGGTCTGGCACCGATCGCACAGCCTCCGGGTAGGGAAACCCGTGCCCGGCCAGTACGCGCCACCAAAGGACCAAGCACCAAGGCCGAAGCCCGCATGGTCCGCACGATTTCATAGGGGGCTTCCGGCCGGCGGATCTCCGCAGCCTGGAGGCGCATGGTGTGGTCGTGGAACTCCACGGACACCCCTTCATAATCCAGAAGCTGGGCCATCGTTCGGATATCGCGCACGTTCGGAACGTTCTCTAAAAGAACCGGCTCGGAAGTCAGCAAGGCAGCAGCCATCGTGGGGAGGGCGGAGTTTTTCGCGCCGCTTACCCAGATCTCTCCCGTCAACGGTACCCCGCCGATGATTCGGAACTTATCCATCTCCGCACCTATTCGATTCGGCCATTTTTAATGCTACAGACAGCCGCCCCTCCGCAGCTTCTAGAAGCCGCAATGCCGAGTCCCGCGATAACTTGCAGCGCTCCATGAGGATCGCTACGCGAACGTTACCTTCTGCTTCCTCAAGCAAAGCCCGCGCTCGTTGGTCGTCCACCCCGGCCGCTAGGCGAATGATCCGGCGGGCTCGAGCGGCCAACTTCGTGTTCACCGGGCGCACGTTCACCATGAGGTTGCCGAATACATACCCTAGCCGGATCATCACCGCAGTGCTGATCATGTTCAGCACGAGCTTCGTGGCTGTGCCTGCTTTCATGCGAGTCGAGCCGGCTATGATTTCGGGTCCAACCACAGGCGTGATCGGGATCTCCGCTTGCCGTGCAAGTGGCGATCCGGGATTACAGCTCAGGCCAATCGTCAATGCCCCGAGGGCACGAGCTTGTTGGATGGCACCAAGAACGTACGGTGTACGACCACTCGCGGCGATGCCCACCAAGCTGTCGCGTTCGCAGAAGCCGCGAGCGAGCAGGTCACGGGCGCCCGCCTCCGGATCGTCTTCAGCTGCCTCAATGGCTTGCGTCATCGCTGGTGCGCCACCGGCCAGGATAGCCACCACCAGGTCTGGCGGGACTTGGAAAGTGGGCGGGCATTCGGCTGCGTCCAGCACGCCCAATCGGCCGCTCGTCCCTGCCCCGATGTAAAAAAGCCGACCTCCCCGTCTGATCCGCTCCACAATTGCGTCGACCGCTCGGGCAATCTGCGGGATTTCCCGACCCACAGCATACGCAACTTGTTGGTCTTCCTCGTTAATGATGCGTAGGATCTCCTCGGTCGGGCGCGCATCGATGCCCTCGGAGCGGGGATTGAGTTGTTCAGTCAGCAAATCGTCCAGTGAGTCATTCCACATTCGAGGTGATCAGTCCGACTGCCTTTTGGGGTGTTGCAGGACTAACCCAAAACGCTCGGCCAGGCTCAGCGTGTAACTGGCACCCAACCGCGCCGCATCTTCTGGCTTCATGTCTTTCAGCCCTCGGCCGAAAACTTCGGGGCTGAGCGCGCCCTGGTAACCGATTTGCCGGAGCGCACCGAAAAATCCTAACCAGTCGATCACTCCTTCGCCGGGCATCAGCCGCTCGTTGTCGAGAATCTTCTCCGGTGGCAAATCGGGCGCATCTGCTAAATGCACATGGAGAATGCCATCCTGTCCGGCGGCCAGGATGTCGTCCACGGTGGCGCCGGCATGGTGCCAGTGCCAGCTATCCAGCAGCAGGCCAACGTTAGGCCCGCATTCTCGCGCAAATTCCAGCATATCGGCCATACGGTAGACGAAAGGGTGCTTGAACCGTTGCCGTAAGTGGAGCGGGCCCAGGAACTCGAGCGCCAGGCGGAGGCCGTAGTCATTCAGGACCTCGGCACACGTCGACAGGCGCTCGCGAAGGATCTTGCGTTCCTCGGCAGGTGGCCGGTCAGTTGAGGACATGATCCATGTGGTCATGACGTGGCATCCCAGGCGAGCTGCAAAGTCTGCGGCTACGGGCAGCTGTTGCAAGCCCGCCCGGAAAGTCGGTTCATCCTGGCGGAAGTTCACAGGCAGGTTGGCAGCGGCTGGCCTGAGTTGAAGTCTGTAGAGCAGTGACCGGGTAGCTTGCAAACCGCCTTGCATCGCCGCGCTGAGGGGGATCTCCAAACCCGCATAACCCGCACGCGCGGCCAGCTCTGCTAGCTCCGGCCAGCCAACCCTACCGCCTAACAATGCGCCATTCAGGGCGAGGTACATCGAGTTTCACTCCACAGCCTGCCGCAGGAACTGGCGGGCAAGCCCTCACTGAGGATATCATGGCCGTTGGCACGCCCTAGGGCGTGTCGCTGAAATTGCGGCCGCTCTGCCGGCTCAAAACGATGTGGAGTGCATCGCGCATTGCCCGATCGTTGCGAAGGTGCCTGTGGCCCATGAGCGAGAAAAGCTTCGAACTCGGCTATCAGGTCGACGCTGACGGGCTCGTGTTGATGAAGGTCAGCGGGGCCGTGCAGCTCGGCGAGGAAAGTGCCGAAATCGTAAGCCGCGTCGAGGAACTATTGCGGCAGGGGCACCGTCGGTTTGTGGTTGACCTCAGCGGCGTCACGCGCATGGACAGTACTGGATTAGGCCGCTTCATCGCTGTCCTGAACCTTGTGAAAGAGGCTGGAGGCAGATTGATCCTTGTGGGTGTCCGTGAGCATATTCTGAAATCCTTCCGCGTAACCCGGCTGGATCGTATCTTCGCGTTCGCTCCCAATGTGGAGGAGGCCCGGCGCCAGCTGGAATCCGTTTGAAACGACGCTCGCGACGGTGTGCAGAGTGGGTGGCCAAGCAGCCCTGTGTTTGCACTCGCGTCACAGGGACTTAACGTTTTCCATTCGGGTTTTTGACCTCGAACCAGCTGCGTTCGATCTCTTCCAGCGTTTTGCCTCGAGTTTCTGGGACGTGGTGGTAGACATACCAGAACGCGCCGGCAGAGATCGCGGCGTAGAGCCAGAAAGCGCCGGGGGCCGAGAGCAGGTCTACCAATGAAAGGAACGTCATCGTGAGGAATGTACACGCGCTCCACAGCGCCACTGTGGCGATGGCCGCTGCCCGCCCCCGAACACGTGTCGGGAATAACTCCGAAATGACCACCCACACGCCTGGACCCATGCCCACGGCGAAAAACGCTACGTAGGTCAGGATTGCGCTCAGAATCAGTTTTGCTTCCGAGGGTTGCCACCGAAACAAGGCCCCCAGCAGGATGAGGCTGCCCGTCATCCCTGAGGAAGCGAGCAGCAGAATCGGGCGGCGGCCAACGCGGTCAATGATGCTCAGCGCCACCAGCGTGAAAACGAAGTTGGTGGTGCCGATGACCACATTCGCAAGCAGCGCACCTTCTGGAGCTTGACTCCGCAACTGTTCGGTGAAAATCAACGCACCGTAGAAGAGGATGGTGTTCACTCCAGTAATCTGCTGAAGGATTGCGAGCATAGTGGCAATAGCCAGTGGGCGTCTCAGCGGGCGCCGGAACAGTTCGGCGAATGAGCTGCTCTCTTCGGCCACCGCGCGCTCGATTTCGCAGAGTTCGGCCTGAGCTGTCCCGGTGTTCTGCCTAACCTTGGTGAGCACTGCCAAAGCTTCCTCAATCCGCCCTTCCTTGACGAGCCAGCGAGGACTCTCTGGGACGCCGAGCAACGCAAATAAAAACCCGAGAGCCGGGACGAGCGCAGAGGCGAACATCCATCGCCAGCTGGATGACCCCAGCTCACTCAGCATCCAGCTGGCCGTGTAGGCCAGCAGGATGCCACTGACGATCGCCAATTGGTTGAGAGAGACTAGGCGGCCTCGCAGGTGCGCGGGCGAGAGCTCTGCAATGTAAACCGGAGCGATTACCGAGGCAGTTCCGATTCCCAGGCCGCCGACGAATCGTGCGATGACGAACTCGGATAGGGTCCGAGGAATGGCTGCCAAGATGGAAGAGGCGGCGAAGAGCAGTGCTGCTATGAGTAGCAGGCGCCGTCTTCCGTACAGGTCCGCGAGGTTACCCGCGGCAGCGGCCCCGATAATGCATCCAATCAGCAGCCCCGAGGCAGCTAGTTCCGTTTCAAGGGTCCCCAAACCGAGCTGTTGCTTGAGAAAGACCAGCGCACCGTTGATGATCGCTATGTCGTAACCGAATAGCAAACCGCCCAGTGCTGCGACGGCTGTCACCCAGTACACATACCTCGAACCTTGCGTGCCGATCGCCTGGGACTTCGCTGCCATGTTGTCTGGGAGCCTCATTGCCGGCTCTCCGCACTGCCGTTCTCCTACAAGTCGCGGGGCAACGAGCAAATCCTCCACTATATCGAAGGCTGCGCGGGAAGCCTAGAAAGCCAGGGTGTACCCAACTAGTCGCTGAGAGCTGCCAGAGGTGCTGCCTCTCAATTGCCACCAATGCCGGCGTATGATGGGACCCATGGAGCTACTTTCTCCAGCGTCCGTCGAAGAGCTGGCAGAGCATTTGCGCCAGGCCAAGCAAAGCAAGCGACGGATCCTC
The DNA here is from genome assembly GCA_030550335.1 of Acidobacteriota bacterium. Classification (GTDB taxonomy): domain Bacteria; phylum Acidobacteriota; class Terriglobia; order Bryobacterales; family Bryobacteraceae; genus JAUQPO01. Next base: position 2,700 of record JAUQPO010000020.1, on the reverse strand, counting down.
CTTGAGGGAGCTTCCAGCAAGCGGCGCATGGGAGGTCCCGTAGCTCCTTCCGATATTCACCTCACCACTCTGCGCCTAGACCGTGTAGTGCGGTATGAACCCCGCGACCTAACCCTCAGTGTCCAGGCAGGCATGCGCATGCAGGACCTGGCGGCCCTGATCGCCCAGGATGGCTTGATGGTGCCGCTCGATCCACCTTATTTCGACCGCGCCACGGTTGGGGGGACTGTGGCCGCCAACGCCAGCGGACCACGCCGCCGCGGCTATGGCACAGCCCGTGACATGGTCATCGGGATGAAGTTCGTCACCGTCGACGGCGCGGTGGTGGACTCTGGCGGCATGGTCGTGAAGAACGCCGCAGGCTACGACCTTTCGAAGCTGATGATCGGTTCGTTCGGAACCTTGGCGGCAATCGCTGTCGTGAACTTCCGCTTGTTTCCCATACCCCCGGCCACAGAGACCTACTTGATCGCCCGGGAAAGCGTAGAGGAGATCTTTGCGGTGCGCGATGCGATCCTCCGCAGCGTTCTCCAGCCAGTAGCCACGGATCTGCTCACTCCTGGAGCGAGTGCAAGGGTGGGACGAGAAGGGTTCATCTTGGCGGTGCAAGCCTCCGGTCCAGCCGCAGTGCTTCCACGGTACCGGGTCGAGCTTGCTCGCTACGGCCCGCAAATCCTAGCCGGTCCAGAGGAACAGGGTTTCTGGATCCAAGTGAGAGAGTTCGTGCCGGCTTTCGTCGATGCTTTTGCTGGAGGTTGCGTGGTTCGGGTTTCGACGACGCTGATGGGGTTGAAAGATGTAGTGGCGTCTACACCAGTACCCTGCCTGGCGCGAGCTGGTTCTGGCGTAGCGTACCTGTGTTTCTTCTCAGTCGACCAGGCGATCGAGTGGTTGGGCCACGCTCGCGAGCACCAGTGGCGTGCGGTCGTCGAATTCAGGCCGGCCGCGCAGGAACTGGACCTAGAGCTGTGGCCCCAACCCGGGGATGACTTACGATTGATGCAACGGATCAAACAGTTGTTTGACCCGGATGGGCTGTTGAACCCGGGTAGACTCTATGGCCGGATCTGAGACGCTGACCGCTGCTCGCTGGATGCATCCGGAATTAGACCGATGCGTCCATTGCGGGCTCTGCTTGAGCGCTTGCCCAACGTATCGGGTTCTTGGGCGCGAGGCGGATTCGCCTCGCGGCCGGATCTATCAGATGATCCAGGTCGCTCATGGCAACCTGCCACTGAGTGCCTCGGTCATCCGGCACTTGGACTTGTGCGTTGCCTGCCGGGGTTGCGAGTCAGCCTGCCCGTCCGGTGTCCGCTACGGCGAGTTGATCGAACACGCCAGAACGCTCATCGAGCAAACTTCTGTGCGCCCAACATTCGTACGGCTGGCCCGGCGGCTGGCATTGCGTCACCTGGTGCTTTCGCCAGTGATGTTGCGCTCAGCGGCGAGGTTGTTGTGGGTGTACCAAAGGGCGGGCTGTCGGACTGTCGTCAGGAAGGCCCGGCTGTTACCCAGTAAGCTGGCCTTGGCCGACCAGTTCGCACCAGAGATCGAGCCGCCGAGTTTTTACCGGTACTACGGTCAAACGCTGCCGGCTCAGGGTACCAGGCGTGGTCGGGTGGCGTTCTTCGCAGGCTGTGTCGCGAATGTGGCGTGCGCTTCCTTAAACAGGGCTACTGTCCGGGTCTTACGGCGGCTCGGGTACGACGTGTGGATCCCCGCTCGCCAAACTTGCTGCGGCGCCTTGCACGCCCACGCCGGCCTGCGCGAGGACGCGCAAAAGCTCGCGCGGCAAAACGTCGATGTCTTTCTGGCTGAACCGTGCGATGCCATCGTATCGAATGCGGCAGGCTGCGGGGCAGCTCTGAAGAGTTACGCAGACTGGCTTGCCAGCGACCCTGTCTACGTGGGTAAAGCCAAGGTGTTCGTCCAAATGGTCCGCGATGTCACCGAGTTCCTGGACGCCACGGGGGTGAATGGCCAGCTACGCCCTCTCAAGGTGCGCGTGACCTATCAAGATCCTTGCCACCTCGCTCATGTCCAGAAACTTCGTGAGGCACCACGCCGCTTGTTGCGTGCGGTCCCCGGTCTGGAGCTCCGCGAAATGCTCCATGCGGATCTGTGTTGCGGCAGCGGTGGGATCTACAGCCTCCTTGAACCCAGCATGAGCTTGGAGATTCTCCGGCGGAAAATGGAAGAGGTGAACGAGACGGGTGCCGAATGGGTTGTGACGGCAAACACGGGATGCTGGGTGCAGCTGAAGGCAGGGGTGCGGCTCTTCGGGCGAGGGCAAAGGGTTTTGCATGTCGTGGAGGTGCTCGACGAGGCGTGCCGCGCGGGAGGCGAGGTAAGTGGAGGCTTGTGAATCCTCAAGGTGCTACGTCAGAGAGACTCGCGCGCCCTCGAGCAGTTCGGACCCATTCACTGGTCAACCAGCCAGCGGAGCGGGAAGCGGGCAAAGCTGATGCGTTCATAAGGATGCGTGCTCCCTCGCTCGTAGAGCACGCCAATGGTCGCCTCGTTTACTTCCACCAAGTTTGAGTACGCGGCAGGCCCGGCGTGGAGGATGCGCGAGTGGACCCAACTCCGGCCCTCATCCAGGCTGGCGCGAACCGTCATGCACACGCGCTCGGTCGAGGCCGGGTTGGAGAAGAGCAGCCACACCCGTGAATCGCGGTCGACTCGCAGTAAGCTGGCTTG
>JAUQPO010000303.1 GCA_030550335.1 Acidobacteriota bacterium | reverse complement strand
AGGCTTGGGGCAGTTCGCCGAGGCAGTGGCTCGGGGCAGCGATAGCGCGAGCTGTTATGTTCACTATGGCCGCCAACAAGAAGGCGAGCGGGCGCGTCAAGCTTTTCAAAAGGCGGCGGAGCTGAATCCCCGCTGGGCTACACCGTATGTCGAACTGGCTGGGTTGGAAAGCAACCCAGCGCGCAAGGCTCGCCTTCTCGAGCGCGCCGCGGAGCTGGATCCCAGAGCTGTGGAAATATGGGTCGAGCTGGCCCGTGCACGGTTCAATGCTGGGCAGTATGATCGCGCGGCGATCGCTTGGGAAGAAGCCGAACGGCGGGCTTCGGACCCTATAGAGCGGTCCAGAATCCGGCAGCAGCGAGCTCAGCTCGAACAGCAGCGAGAACAAAAGTTGGCGCAAGAACGACGCCGGGAAGAAGAGGCCATACTGGAGGCCTGGGAACAGGAACGCAAACGGATGCTGGCCGCGCTACTTGCGCCCGAGACAGCCCAGGCGTCAGGGGATGTCCCACAGAGGGTTTACCAATGGTGGGATGAGCGGCACCCGATGCGCGAGGCCACCGGCAAGCTGGTGCAGATCGATTGTATGCGGGCCGGCCTCCGCTTGGTCGTCGAAACTCCTTCACGGACGCAGGTTCGAGTGATGATTCGCGAGCCCGATCGGGTGATCGTGCGGGGCAAGAGAGAAGGTCTTCAGCTGAGTTGTGGCGCTCTCTCGGCTCCGCCTGCAGTCCGTTTGGAGTATGTTGAGCAACCCGATGCGGTGGCGGGTTCCGTCGGCGAAGTGTCGGTGCTCGAGTTCCGATGAGTGGGCATTCCCGGTGGGTTGCGGTCGGCTTGTTCTGCTGCTTTTCGCTATCCAACTACCTCGACCGGCAGCTATTGCCCGCGCTGGCGCCCGAGGTCCGTAGGGAGTTCGGCCTCTCGCACACTGACTACGGGTGGTTGCTGGCGGTGTTCTCGGTGAGCTATGCCCTAGCCGCTCCGATTGCCGGTGCTCTCGTGGATCGGTTGGGGTTGACGGTGGGCGCGGCGTTGTTGCTCGGGGCTTGGAACGTGGTGACACTTTGGACCGGGGTGATCGCCACCGCACCAGCGTTGTTCTTTGCCCGAGCGCTGTTGGGGGCACTTCAAGCAGGAGGTGTACCGGCGGCTGGCAAGGCGGTGGCGCATTTTTTGCCGGTCTCGGAGCGTGCGCTGGGCACGGCGTGTACCCAAGTAGGCTTGAGCGCCGGCGCAATTTTGGCTCCCGTAGTGGCCGGGCTGATGTTGCCTTGGGGTTGGCGTTGGGCATTCGTGATGGCAGGGCTGGCAGGGTTGCTCTGGATCCCCGCATGGGTGTGGTTTACGAGCAAGCTCGGCTCAGCCGGTTCGGTCTCTGACTCGGCATCCGCCTCCAAGGCGAGTGTTCTGGTAGACCCCCGCGCTTGGCTCCTGGCTGTGGCCAATGTCCTTTACATGAGCCTTTACAGTTTGTGGTCGAACTGGACGAGCGTGTTCCTGGTTGAGCAGTACAGGTTGCCCCTTGCGGTGGCCAACAGTCGCTTCGCCTGGGTCCCGCCGCTGGCAGCGAATCTAGGTGGGCTAGCGGGCGGCTGGTTGGCCATGCGTTGGATTGGTGGAGGAGAAGCTGCTGAAGAGGTGCGCTACCGGGTTTGTCGGCTGGCAGCGTTGCTGGCTTTGCCCACCGCACTAGCTCCAGGCATGCCTACCCCGGCTGCGGCTACGGGTTTCATCGCTCTTAGCTTTTTCGCGGTCACCGCGATGAGTGTCAATGTTTACGCTCTGGCCATGGATGTGTTCGGGCCTACCCGGGCTGGCTTGGCGGTGGCGCTCTTGACCAGCTCGTATGGGTGGATGCAGGCGATCTTCTCGCCAGTAGTGGGTTGGGCGGTGGAGCATTTCGGGTTCGGAGGGGTGTGTACTGTTGCGGCCTTTTTACCATTGAGCGCTACTGGACTGATCGGGAGGACCGTCAAGAGGCACGCTAAGGGCTAGTGGCGTGGTACCTTGAGAGTCGCGCAGGCTTGTTAATCGGCTCCGCTATGAGTGACGAAGGACGGCCACAAACCGAACGAATTGCGAACCTCGGTGAACCCTCCGGCGGAGCGGAGAAAAATGCCCGGCCGCCAATCCAAATTCGGCGCGCCGAGCCAGCGGACCTGAAGTTCGTGGACGAGATCCAAAGGGCTTGCTATCCAGCTGCCACGCAGTGGCCGCTGGCGGCGTTTTTGCAATATGAAGCGTGGGTGGCAGTCGCGGGTACGGAGGTCGTAGGGTTCATCCTGTATCGGGCGGTGGCGCCCGACGAAGGTGAGGTTCTCAACCTGGCTGTGGCGCCGGCTTACCGCCGGCGGGGCGTCGCCCGCAAGTTGCTCCAGCATGTACTGGAGTGCCATCCGGGGTCGACGTATTTGGAGGTTCGCCGGTCAAACATTGCAGCACGCAAGCTTTACGAGACCCAGGGATTCGAAGTCGTGGGGATCAGGCCCGGTTACTATCGCGACCCGGTGGAAGACGCTATTGTGATGCGCTTCCGATCGTGCTAAGGTCATAGTGATGGACCGGCGCAGGGTGGTCCAGCGGCAGAAACCGCGGCTAGCTCGCCACTTGGTGCGCCTTCCATTTCCTCCCCAACAAATCTCCCTTGCAATCGACCGCAGGAGACAGGTGGACTATGCCCTACTTGAGCGACGAGGAGCTGAAGGCGTATCTGATGGAGCACGATGAGGAGTTCCGGCGCCTGGCGCAGGCGCATGCCGAGTACGCCCGTAGGATCGAGGCTCTTGAGTCCAGGCGCTACCTGACGCCGGAGGAACAGCTCGAGGAGGTCAAACTCAAGAAGCTCAAGCTTCACGCCAAGGACATGATGGCGGCGATTCTGAGTCGTCATCGAGAGCAAATGAAGGTCAATCCATCGGCGTGAGCGGTTAACGGCTCGCCAGGGGCCTCCGCTGGCAAGGCTAGGAGACTAAGCGCGCTCAATAAACCGCCGGATCCGATCGAGAGCCTCCATCAGGTCTTCGTAAGCAGTCGCATAACTGAGCCGTAAGTAACCTTCACCATAGGTGCCGAAGGCGGTGCCACTCAACACGGCCACGCCGGCCTTCTCCAGTAAGGCATCGGCCAACGTCCGCGAATCGAATCCAGTAGCCGTGATATTCGGGAAAGCGTAGAAAGCCCCGCGAGGCAACCTGCAGCGGAACCCAGGGATCTGGTTCAGACCCTCGCAAAACGCATCACGCCGCCGCCGGAACTCCGCCACCATGCGCTGGACGGGTTCTTGGGGGCCGGTCAGGGCTGCCATGGCCGCCCGCTGCGTGAAAGTAGCCGTGCAGGAGTTGGAATTCACCATGAGCTTGTTGACCGCCTCGACCAGCCAAACCGGCATGACCCCGTAGCCGATGCGCCAGCCAGTCATCGCGTAGGTCTTCGAAAAGCCATCGAGAATAATGGTTTTGTCCAGCATGCCGGGTAAGCTGGCGATGGAGACAGGTGCGACGTCGTAGTAAATCCCGGAATAGATCTCGTCAGACAACACCATGATGTCCCGATCCTGGATCAGCTCGGCGATTGCGGCCAAGTCAGCTTCGGGCATTATGCCCCCAGTGGGGTTCTGAGGCGAGTTGAGAATGATCAGGCGGGTCCGGTCGCTCAGCCGGTCGGCGAACACATTGAGGTCGAAGGAGAAATCTCGATCTTCGCGAAGGGGGATAGGGACGGGCGTAGCGCCGGTGAATCGGATCATCGATTCGTAGATGGGAAACCCAGGATTTGGGTAAATGACCTCGTCGCCCGGCTCGCACAATGCGATAAGCGAGTAAAAAATGATGGGCTTGCCCCCCGGCACGATGCAGACTCGCTCGGGCCCGACCCGTATGTTTCGCGTCCGGCTAACGTGCTCGGCCACCAGTTCCCGGAGTTCTGGCAGTCCTTGCGTCGGCCCGTAGTGGGTCCAGCCCTCATCGAGGGCGCGCTTGGCGGCCTCCACAATGTGGGTCGGAGTAGGAAAGTCGGGCTCGCCGATTTCCAGGTGGATGATTCTGCGCCCTTGAGCTTCGAGCGCGCGTGCCCGGACCAAAACGTCAAAAGCCGACTCCGTGCCGATGCGGTGCATGCATTGTGCGAGCTTCATCGAAGTGGCTCCATCGTTCACCAGAGTCCAGCGTCCCGAGAGACCAGCATACTAGGATAGGGGAAAGAACTACGCTCACCTGGGCATCGGCACCGGCTCCACGCTCGCTGGCGCTCTAGCGTCAATGGGTATAGGCGGCGATGAAGGCCTGGGTGGCGGTATCGGGGCCGGTCATGCAGGAATCCCTGCCAGATGTCCTCCAAGGCACTACGGAGCGCAGGAACCGTTTGATTCAGGAGCATCTCCGACGGGTCTTCATGCTCGTCTACCGGATCGTCGGTAATGTCGACGATGCTCAGGATCTGACGCA
>JAUQPO010000302.1 GCA_030550335.1 Acidobacteriota bacterium | reverse complement strand
TACCGCACCCAGATATAAAACTCCGCACCGATCCAGAGGTTCAGCGCCAGAAAGGCCACCTGCCCCCACCGCCGGAGTCGAGGGGTCAAGTCCCTTGACCGACGCTGATCATCCTTTCGCCTGCGTGTTCGGGTGGGCTCGTATACGGCGGTTTCTGCCCTTGATGTGTACGGCCCGCTCATGGAGGCTTGGGTTTACTACCAGCCTCCTAGATCGGGGCTCTCCTGGCAGTGACCTGGGTCACGAGTTGGACGAGTCGGAGCAGCCTCCATGTTCTCGGAGAAACCTCTGGTATGCCTCCTGCAGCGCTCGCCGGTGTTCGTCCCGTGCAGCGGCCGGCACGCCTCCGGCCTGCAGCTTCCGGCAGAGTTCCACCGTCTTACGAAGGCTCTCCAGAAAGGCTACACATGGCGGGCAATCGGCAATGTGAGCTTCGATCTGATCGCACAGGTCAGCGGGTAGTTCGTGATCCAAGTACTGGGAGAGCAACGCGAACACGTCTTGACATCGTTCCAGTTTCATGTGCGAGCCCCCGCAGTCCGAAGATACTCGTCAAGGTAGGAGCGAACGGCGAGCCGGGCACGATGCAACCGCGTCTTCACCGCGTCTTCGGTGATGTCGAGCACTTCGGCTGTTTCCTGGGTGGATAAACCTTCGATATCGCGCAAGATGAGCACCGCACGGTAGATCTCCGGCAAACTCTGAATGGCCGCTTCCAGGCGCTCTCGCAGTTCCGACTGGAGAGCGATGTCTTCCGGCAGTGACGACCAATCGGCGATCTCCAGCCGTCGTTGGTCCCCGTCCTCCTGGGTGACCGGCATCAGCTCATCCAGCGACAGTTCCTGCACAGGCGCGAAAACACTCTTGCGTCGTTTCATGTAGCAGGCATTGCGCGCAATACGGAACACCCAAGCCTTGAATCGTTCAGGTTCCCGCAGCTGGTCGAGCTTTTCGAACACTTTGAGGAGCGTTTCCTGGGTGACTTCCTCGGCGTCTTCCCGCTGGCCACACATGAGGTAGCTGTACTGAAACAGCTTGGGCCAGTACAGCTCCACAAACTCTTCGAACGCGCCGGGACGCCCGGCAATCAGGTCTTCGACGAGTGCAGCGTCTGATCGTGCGGGATCCACTATTTCTTCATCCTACCAGCCGGCCCAGCCTCCGGGAGCTACGCCCGCGCTCGGCTGCATATCGCGTGAACCCTGTCACGTCGAATAGCAGATCGCATCGGAAATCTCAGAAGGCTGAGTGATCGGAACGATGAGCACCCAGCGGGGCTTCTTGCATCACCTACGATGTGCGGTCATACTGCTGACTCCCGCTCTGGCTCCCGCCCAGCACGAGCTCTCTTTGCGGCAAGCCGTTCTCATTGCCCTCAGTCAGCACCCACAAATGGAGGCAGCACGAGCAGCTCACTCGGCAGCCGCCGATCGAGTCCGCGAAGCCCGTGCCAGCTACTGGCCCAAGCTGCATTACCAGGAGTCGATCGCCCGAAGCAACAACCCTGTGTTCGTCTTTGGCAGCCTCCTGTCTCAGCATCAATTTACGCAGGACCGGTTCGCTATAGACGTGCTCAACCGGCCGGATTTTCTCAACAACTTCCAATCGGTGATCACCGCCGAACAATTGCTCTTTGACCCGAGTCGGGGCCACCACTTAGAAGCCGCCCGGCTGAACCGCCAGTTAGCTGAACAGTCGGAACGGCTCGCGCGGACTCGGTTCGTGGCCGAAGTCGCCAGGCGCTACTACGCGGTGTTGGTCGCTGAGCAAGCGCAACGAGTGGCTAACGAAGCGCGACGTTCGGCGGAGATGGATCTCAAACGGGCGGAGAATCTGCGTGAGGCGGGGCTGATCACAGACGCAGATGTGCTGTCCCTCCAGGTGCACCTGGCTGCCATGCGCGAGCAAGAGATCCAGGCAGCCGCGCAGCTTCAGGTCGCTTGGGCAGCACTGAATGAAGCCCTGGGCAGGCCTTTCGACGAGCGTTACCAGCTGACGACTGAGCTGACGCCACTGGAACTTCCTGAGGAGTCCCTCTTAGAGTACGAATCCGCAGCGGAAACACAACGTCCAGAGGTCCTGCAGGCACGGTTAGCAAACGGGCTGGCGCGGGCGCAACACGGCATAGCCCGGGCCAGCCGCTGGCCACAAGTCTGGGCTAGAGCAGTTTTTGAGGCCGATCGGCAGGAGTTTTATCGGAAAGGAGGCGCCAACGGGTACGTAGCAGTTGGCCTACGGTGGAACTTGTTCGATGGGTTCGCCCGGGAAGCACGCCACTCCGCGGCTCGATGGGAGCTTGTCGCAGCCCGGCTGACGGAGCGTTCCACAGTGGACCGCGCACGGCTTGAGGTCCGGGAAGCTTACGCTCGGCTGCGGGCGGCCACAGAACGGATCGCTGTGGCACGAGCCAGCATCTCCCAAGCGCAAGAAAGCCAGCGAATCACTGCTAACCGGTACGAAGCTGGGCTAGCAACCGTCACGGACCTGCTGCGTGTGGAGACTGCGCTGCTGGAATCTCGGCTCCGCTACCTGCAAGCGCTGTATGAGCAACGGCTGGCCGCAATCACACTGGAGCTGGCTAGTGGGCGACTGTCGGAGAGCTCTCGCGTGCTTGATTAACAGGAAGTTCCAAACACGGAGACTGGCGATGAAGCGGATGGCAATCGCAATGTCAGTGCTGGGGCTGCTCTGGGGATGCCAAAGAGGCCACGAACGTGCGTCCAGCAGCCCGCCAAGGCCCTTACTGGTGAATACCGCGACGGTCAGACGGGTGGACTGGCCCAAAGAGTTTTACGCCACAGGAACGGTGCAGGCTCAACAAGCGGTCACAGTCTCGGCCAAGCTGATGGCCGTTGTGGAACAGGTCTTCGTCAAGGCCGGCGATCGGGTAGGAGCTGGCCAACTCCTGATCAAGCTCGATGCCCGGCAACTGGAAGCCGAACATCGTCGGGCAGAAGCAGGCCTTTCGGAGGCTTACGCAGCTCTGCAAGAAGCAGAACAGGCGATCGGCGCAGCAAAAGCCCAGCTGCAACTCGCCGAGGCTACTTTCCACCGGTTTCAAGTGCTGTATGACAAACAGTCCGTAGCCCGCCAGGAATACGACGAGGTGCGGGCACGCTGGGAAGCAGCAAAGGCGAACTACCAGATGGCCGTGGCCAAACAACAGCAAGTCCGGGAAAAAATCCGCCAGGCCGAGCAAATGGTCCAGAATACCGCCATCATGCTCACCTATACGGAGCTACGTGCTCCGTTCGATGGTGTGGTGACTGCCCGACATGTGGATCCAGGTGATTTGGCCACACCGGGGCGCCCTCTGCTCACTCTGGAGCGAGGCGGCCGGTACCGGCTCGAAGTGGCCGTCAACGAGTCCGATCTGCACCAGATCCGCGTGGGCATGCCTGTCAACGTCGACTTGGACGCTCTCGGACAAAGCCTCCGTCTGGCGGTCGGCGAGGTGATTCCTGCGGTGGACCCGGGATCACGATCGGCCGCTGTCCGCATTCCTCTGCCGCCGCTCGTGGGCTTGTATTCCGGTCTATACGGTCGCGCCCGGTTCCCGCTGGGCACGGAGCGGGTATTGGCTATACCCGAGAAGGCTCTTGAGGTGACAGGCCAGGTAAGGGCCGTCTACGTGCATGAGGGCGGGCACGCGCGGCGAAGATTGGTCACTACAGGAAGAACACACGACGGTTGGGTCGAAGTCCTGAGCGGCATTCAAGAAGGCGAACAGGTTATCGCACCCATCCCTACTGGCCTAATTGACGGATCGGCCGTGGAGGTTCGCCGATGACTGGCCAGCCACAGCAGTTCGGTCTCGCGGGCCGCGTTGCCCGGACGTTCATCAACTCCAAGCTCACGCCCCTGTTCGTTTTAGCCTCGCTGTTACTCGGAGCGTTTTCGTTGTGGCGCCTACCGCGAGAGGAAGAACCGCAGATCAAGGTGCCGATGGTCGACATTTTCGTTTCCATGCCCGGCGCTTCGGCCCAGGAAGTCGAAGAACGGGTCACCAAGCCCATGGAGAAATTGCTCTGGGAGATTCCGGGCGTGGAGTACATCTATTCCACCTCCATGCCCGGGCAAGCGATGGCCATTGTGCGCTTCTACGTCGGCGAGGACGAAGAAGATGCACTGGTCCGACTGAACCAGAAGATGTTTGCCAACTTCGACCTCATCCCGCCGGGCGCGTCGCCTCCGCTGATCAAGCCGCGGTCCATCGATGACGTACCGATTCTGGCTCTGACGTTATGGAGTGCCAGGTACGACGACTTCCAGCTGCGGCAGCTGGCCGCGCAACTGCACGATGTGATCAAGCAAGTTCCGGATGTCTCTGCCGTAGAGATTATCGGCGGGCAGCGGCGTCAGGTGCGGGTGGTCTTGGACCCAGAACGCCTGGCCGCTTACCACCTGAGTCCCTTGGATGTAATGCAAGCTCTCGGGGTCTCCAATCA
>JAUQPO010000301.1 GCA_030550335.1 Acidobacteriota bacterium | reverse complement strand
CGAGAGCTTCTCGGCAGGATGCCTGTGGTTTTTCCTCGGGCGTCGTTCACCATACTGGACACCCGCTCAGCTCGATGGCTGGAGCGTTACGGGCTGCAAATCGACTGTTGCTTCGACGGTCTGGCAGCCTTGCGCGAACGAATTGCCGCCCGGCTGATCCCTGCGGATCTTTCGGCCCGATTCGGCACCACCCGCCAGCACGTGGAAGCGGAACTCCAGCAGCTGCGCACCCGTCTGTTCGAATTCGACCGTACGCTGGCGGCGGCTCTGGACCGCAGTGCAGCGAAAATCCTTTATCAGCTTTCCAAGATTGAGCGCAAGGCCGCACGGGAAGCCCTCCGGCGAGACGAGCGCGCGGCCCGCGAGGCGAAAATGCTCTATAACCTTGTCTTCCCGCATAAACATCTCCAGGAGCGCTTTTACAGCATCGTTGCGTTCCTTGCGCGTCACGGCCTTGATTTCATCCAACGTCTCTATGAGAATGTGGACTTGGACTCCCCGGACCACCTAGTGGTCGAAGCCTAAACATCGAATGCGAGTCAACAAAGTTAAGCAAGCACTCAAACAAGGCAAAGTCCAGTTGGGTTGTGCACTCGGGCAGTTGGGCCACGCGGAGGTCGCCCGCATTCTGGCCCACGCTGGCTTTGACTGGACCTACATTGATACCGAGCACGGAGCGTTTGGCATCGAGACGGTCAACCAGCTATGCCGCGCAGCTAGCGATGCGGGACTGTGTCCAGTGGTGCGCGTAGCTGATTTGCAATATGCGCTGGTCGCGCGGGCGCTAGACAACGGCGCGATGGGGGTGATCTTCCCTCGCGTCGAATCTCCAGAACTCCTGGAGAAAGTCGTCAGCTGGACCAAATTCCCGCCGGTGGGCATTCGCGGCTTCGGGCTGACCCCCACCCATGTTGACTATGAGCCGGTGACCATTGCCCAAATTGCAGAACACGTGAATGCCCACACGCTCGTGGTCCTGCAGATCGAGACGCGGCGCGCGGTCGAAGCCTGTGACGAGTTACTTTCGGTGCCGGGGATCGACGCCGTGATGGTGGGGCCAGTGGATTTATCGATCTCTCTGGGCGTGGCAGGCGAGTTTTTCCACCCGAAGATGATCGAGACCATGGAGCGGATTTTGGAATGTTGCTTACGGCATGGGGTGGCTCCGGGGACCCAGACTCGTACGGTGGAATTGGCGCGGTTTTGGCGTGACAGGGGCATGCTGTTTTTGGGCTGCGGTTCGGAGACGGCGATGTTGATGCAAGGTGCGCGGGCGATAGTTGGGGAGCTGAAGTCTGGAGCGACGTGATCGATTTGCTAAACTAGTCGACTTAGCGCTCGGTACCTCTAGCCCCGCGTTGGCTCCGCCCAAGTGCCTTCAGGCGACCGACATCGACCAGAGCCTGCGCGAGTCCACAGCGGGGCCGCTGAACTCCAGCCTGGCCATGAGCGTGTGAGGGACAATCGTGGTCGAACCGCTAAAAACAAAACCTTGGCTTTCCCCGCTGATTCACCTTTCCAACAATCCCATCAGCCTGGTGGGCATGGTTTTCATCACCACCGCGGTCGTGGCATGGCTCTTCGTGCTACCTGTGGAGATCCGCGAAGGGGCGTCCCGACCGTACCTCGGCATTTTGTTCTTTGTGATCCTGCCGCTGACCTTCTTCCTGGGCCTAGCTTTGGTGCCCCTAGGGATCTACCTGCGCAAGCGCAGCGAAGTCATCCGCCAGATTTACCCGGCTGAGTTCCCTCCCATTAGCTGGGAAAACCCGGATTTTCGGCGGCTGGTCAAATTCCTCAGCGTAGCGACGATTATCAACGTCATCGTCGGGGGGTACTACACCCACGCCACCGTTACTTACATGGACTCGTCCGGGTTTTGCGGGGTGACCTGCCATGTTATGAAGCCCGAGTACACTGCTTATCTGGATTCGCCTCACGTGCGGGTGCCGTGCGTAGAGTGCCACGTTGGACCCGGAGCCCAGGCACAGCTCCGGAGCAAGATGAGCGGTGTGCGGCAGCTAGTAGGAATGTTCACAGGCAACTATCCCCGCCCTATCCCGACTCCGCTCAAAGACCTGCGCCCCGCACGGGACACCTGCGAGCAATGTCATTGGCCCCAAAAATTCGGCGGCTACCGGCTGAATGTCATCGACAAGTTCGCTGAGGATGAACAAAATACACCTGCGAAAACCGTCCTGATCATGCGCATCGGTGGGGGCTCGATGACCACCGGCATCCACGGCTTCCACATGAAGCCCGGCGTAGTCATCGAATACCGGGCCACGAAGGACCGGCAGGTGATCCCGTGGGTGCGCTATACAGAGCCGAATGGCCGCTCCACCGAGTACTTCACCGAAGATTGGGATCCGACGAAAGCCGACCAATTCGAGTACCGAGTGATGGATTGCCTGGATTGCCACACGCGACCCTCACATCGGTTCTTGCTCCCACACGATGCGGTGGACCGCGCCCTGGCCCTGAACCAGATTGATCGAACCTTGCCCTGGGCGAAGAAGAAGAGCCTCGAAATTCTTCAAGCTGACTACAGGACCACCACCGAAGCCGAGCAGAAGATCCCCCAGGCGTTTGTCGAGTTTTACCGCAAACAATACCCGGACCTTTATCAGAAGCGTCGCGCCGATATCGAGCGGTCCGCGCAGGCACTGCTAGCCATCTTCAAGCGCAACGTCTTTCCCGAAATGAACGTCAAATGGGGGACGTACCCCGACCATATTGGTCACATGGACTTCCCGGGTTGTTTCCGCTGTCACGACGACGCTCACAAGAGCAAAGACGGACGGGCCATCCGCCAGGATTGCAATGCTTGCCATGAGTTGTTAGCGGTCGAGGAAACCAACCCAGAAATCCTCGCTCGGTTAGGGATCCACGAGTAGGGTGGTCTTTGCGCCGTTCCGATCGTTGCAGCTGGTTCTCGTGAAGGACTCCAGGCAAGTTGGCGGCGAGCGGCGGGGACTGTTGCGCCGCGTTAAGCCTTCTGACTATGGGCGCCGGCTCTTTCGGGCTCAGTCCGAGGGCCCGTGGCTGCAGCAGAAGGGTTTATGGGAATCTGCCCTTTGAAATCCGGGTTTGCAGAGGTGGATCAGGCGCTGGTTTCGCGAAACTCGCTCAGGCGTGGTTGGACTTCGCGCGCTGTAGTACGCGTCGCAAGTGCTGGCGTCGTTCAGCTAGAGAGGGGTGGTTTGACCAATAGGATTCCAAAGGGCTACGGGCATGCTCAGAGATAGCTAAACGATCCATCAGGTCGAGCCCAGCCTCTGAGCGAAAACCTGCCTTCACGAGTAGCTCCAGAGCAAACTCGTCCGCCTCCAGTTCCTGTTCGCGGGAATGACCCAAGCTTACGAGTTGCGCGAGCAGTTGACCAGATCGCACGGCGCCTAACAGGGTATCCAAGAAGACCTTCTCCGTAGGGTGCCCGCGAACCACGTGGCCCATCTCGTGAGCGATCAAGAAGGCGAGCTCGTCCTCGGCATTTTCCAAGCCGTCTACCAGCGCGCGACTCAGAAACACGTAACCACCGGGCAGCGCGTAGGCGTTAACCGAAGGTGCTTCGACGACCTGAACGATGAACTGGCGACCTGGAACATGGGCGGCCAGCCGCGCCGCCACCTGCCGAACTCGACTCTGCAAGTCGGGATCTGGCGTAGGCGGCGCCTGCGCCAGAAACCGCGCAGCGAGCTGCCGCCCGACCTCAACTTCTGCGGAACGCTCCTGTTCGGGAGTTCCACCGAGGGAATGATAAATCCACCGTAGCTGCCCCAGAAGCGATCGAATCTGAACCCCCAGCCATCGGAACAACTCGGGTGTTCGCCGCGCTAGCAGGAACACCACCAGCAGGCCCAGGATGACAAGCAGTTCCTGCCAGCCGATGGAGCGCATGGTTGCCTGCCAGCATAGTGCGACCGCGGCCGCGGCCGCAAGGCCCAGCCTGCTACGCTGCCGAGCGGCTGGAAAAAGGCCAAATCACAGGGTGAAGCCAGCGCGGTTGTGACGTGGTCAGGAGCGCTAGAAAGCGTGCCCGGTCGCGCTTTCGATCACCGCTCGATTCGCAAGGTGTAGGCAAAATCGCAGGGGCGTTCGGGCGGGAACTCAACAGTCAACCCAGAAGCGTTTTGGGCCCAGCGCACCTCGCCCTCATACCCTAGCAGGCGCACTCGGCGGATCTTGCCCACATCCGGATTCCCACTCCCCAAAGACTGGATCGTCACTTTCCCTGACTCGGGCCAATCCAGCACAATGGCGTACAAGACAGAGCCTCTCGTCGTGAACCGAACATCGGCCGAGGTGAACGGCTGGGCCTTGGCTTCGGAGAAGGGACCGCTCTCCACCTTGGTCGGCCCTTCCCCATAAATCTTCCATGGTCGCGTCTGATAAATCGCCTCGCCGTTGATGCGTAGCCACGCCCCAATTTCGCGGAGGATGCGGATTTCCGGCTCGGGAATCG
>JAUQPO010000300.1 GCA_030550335.1 Acidobacteriota bacterium | reverse complement strand
CGTTCTGCCGGCTCCCTACGCCGGAGTCCCGGGCTGTCCATGCCGTTTACCCTGACGGGGGGCTGGAAATCTGAGCCAACACTGTGGCGGCACGAACCGGAGCGAAGGAAAGCCGGTGCTCCGGGCACGGACCGAACTTCCGGAGAGCCTCCAAATGCTCCGGTGTAGCATAGCCCTTGTTGCGAGCCAGCCCATACACCGGGTAGCGGCGGTCTAACTCTCGCATTGCGGCGTCCCGGGCTACTTTAGCCAGGATGGATGCAGCCGCGATGGATCGGCACCGGGCATCGCCCTTGATCAAGGCGCGCTCGGGGATTCCCAAGTGCAGCTCCATGGCGTCCACCAGCAAGAAATCCGGCCGAGGAGACAAGCCTTCCACTGCGCGGCGCATGGCCAGGCGTGACGCCTCGAGAATATTAAGCCGGTCGATCTCCTCCGCTGTGGCCCACGCTACCGACCAACCGAGGGCCAGCTTTCGAATCAGGTCCGCCAATCGTTCTCGTTGCGCCGAAGTCAACTGCTTGCTGTCGCGAAGCGGTAGCTGAGCCGCATCAGGGGAGAGCACGACAGCGGCTGCGTACACCGCCCCACAAAGGCATCCTCGTCCCGCCTCATCGACTCCAGCAATGAGCTGGTAACCTCGCGCTCGGAGGGCTCGTTCAAACCGCTCGTGGCAACACGCCCGAGCCCACTTCGGCTCGACAACCTGATGAGGGACCGGCCGATTCACTGCTTACCGCTGTTGGGGCTCAGCTCTTTCAGCCGGGCGGCCTTGCCGCGTAGGCCGCGCAGGTAATACAGCTTGGCCCGGCGTACCTTGGCGTGCCGCACCACTTCGATTTTTTCAATCACCGGCGAGTGCACCGGAAAAATTCGTTCGACTCCGTGCCCAAAGCTAATCTTGCGCACGGTGATCGTTTGACTTATGCCGCTGTGGTCCTTAGCGATCACAGTGCCTTCAAAAACCTGAGTCCGTTGCTTGTCGCCCTCGACGATCTTCAGGTGCACTCGCACTGTATCACCCGGCTTGATGTCCGGCAGGTCTTTTCGCAAATACTTCTCCGTGACCTTTTCGATCAAGCTTTGGTTCATCGCGTACCTACTTCAGTGTAAACGATCTGATTTCGCCTTCGCTGGAGGAGGGCCCGCCCCGGCGGATCAAATCCGGACGAAGACGCGCAGTCTTCTGGCGTGCGGCTGCCAAACGCCATCGCTGAATCGCCTCATGATTCCCGCTCAGCAGCACTTCTGGTACACGCAGCCCGCGAAATTCTGCTGGACGGGTGTAATGGGGCCAGTCGAGCAGTACCGTACGACCTTCTTCGTCGCGCAATGAGAATGATTCGGCGGCTACCGAGCCTGGTTTTCCCACCACCCCGGGTACAAGTCTCGCGACCGCGTCAACCACCACCGCGGCGGCTAGCTCTCCGCCGGACAGCACGTAGTCCCCGATCGAGATCTCCTCATCAGCCAAATGTTCGGCTACGCGCTCGTCGACCCCTTCATATCGGCCGCAAATCAACACGAGCTCGCTGAGTTGGCTGAACTCGCGGGCAATGTCTTGATGGAACAAGCGGCCCTGAGCCGACAAAAGAACCACTTTCTTGTCCTTGCCCCGCTCCGGTAAGATCTCTTCGACAGCGAGGAATATGGGTTCCGGCTTCAGCACCATCCCCTCGCCACCGCCGAAGGGCCGGTCATCGACCGTACGGTGCGGGTCGAATGTCCAGTTGCGCAGGTCGTAGACGTGGACTTCGATCAGCCCCTGACGCACGGCCCGGCCCACTACGCCGTAGTCGAATAGCTGGTCAAAAAAGCGCGGGAAGATCGTAAGGATGTGAAATTTCACTCCCGATTTAGCTCCCGTAGTCCTTCGGGAAGATCCACGACAATCCGGCTGTTGGCCAGATCAATTTCCACGCAAATCGCTTCGCGGAAAGGCACGAGCAATTCTTGCCCGCCTTTCTCCTCGACTACAAGCAAGCCCGAGTCAGCTTGTTCGTAAAAGTCCACGACCCTGCCGAGCGGTTCCCCGGTGGAACGCATAATGACCTGGCAGCCGATCAGGTCTGTGATGTAGTACTCGCCTTCGGGCAGCGGGAACCGCTCCTGCTCGGAAACACAAACATAGGCATGCCGAAGTTCCTCGGCAGCGGCGATGGTGTCAACACCACGGAACTTGAAGATGTAGCGGTCACGATTAAGCCACACTCGCTCTAGCTCGGCTGGCCGGTATCCTTCAGGGAAGGCCTGCCCACCCACGAGCACGACCTCCCGTAGTGTCTGGAAGCGCTCAGGGTGGCTGGTGAGAAGCAGACCCACTAATTCGCCTCGCCTCCCCCAGGGCCTGATGAGGCGAGCGACCCGAACCCATTCGTCCCCCGTCGCCTGGGGCGATCCCCTCTGCACGGTGCGCGCCGCCCAGCTAAAGCATTACTCCAGGATTTCCAGGGTGAAGCGCCGCTTCAGTTTCATCCCCGCAGCGCCAAGCAAAGTCCGGATCGAACGCGCTGTACGACCTTGTTTTCCAATCACTTTGCCCAGGTCACTCGGTGCCACGCGCAGCTCCAGCACGGTTACCTGCTCGCCTTGGACTTCACGCACGCTCACTTGGTCTGGGTTGTCAACGAGAGCTTTCGCGATCTCCTCCACCAGTTCCTTGATCCCTGCCATGGGCGCATCTCCCGTTCTGTTTCGATCATACCATCCAGACCGTGGATGCAACGTCTAGTAGAGGAACCGCTTTTGCCGAATCTTCGCTCTCCGTGCGGGGGAACCCCTCACCCAACGGTGGCTTCCTGCGCAGGCTCGGGGTACTGTTGGAGAAGTCGCTTGACCGCTTCCGTCGGCTGCGCACCGACGCTCAGCCAGTAGCGAATCCTTTCATAGTTCAACTTGACCACTGGCGGGTCAGGCAAAGGATCATAATGCCCGACAACCTCAATCGCTGCGCTGTCTCGGGCTCGCCGCTTCTCGATCACGACCACCCGGTAGCTCGGCTTCTTCTTCTTGCCACACCGGGCTAGTCGAATTGCAACCATGGCCACTCTACTCCTTCTGCCACTTCGGCAAATTTACACTGTCGGAGGCGCCACGCCGGGCGGGCCAACTCCAGGCTGGCTAGCGTGGCAATCGGTTCCAACTCTATATCTTACCCGGTATCGTGGGAATTTTCATCTGCGCTAATCTCTTGCCTAGCCACCCACCGGTCATCGACTTCATCATTTTCCGCATCTGAGCGTACTGTTTGAGCAACCGATTCACATCCTGGACTGTAGTCCCACTGCCTCGCGCAATGCGGCGTCTCCTCGATCCGTTGATGATCGCGGGATTCCGCCGTTCTTCAGGCGTCATCGAATCGATGATGGCAATGATGCGGGTGATCTCTTTATCGTCAACCTGAACTTGCCCCAAGCCTTTAAATGGCCCGATCTGCGGCATGAGCTTCAACAAGGACTCCAGAGGGCCTAGTTTCCGCAGCTGAAGGAGCTGCTCGCGAAGATCCTCCAGCGTGAACTCATTCTCCAAGATCCTGCGTTGAATCCTTTGCGCTTCGCGCTCGCTGATGGTCTGCTCGACTTTCTCGATCAGCGACAAGACGTCGCCCATGCCCAGAATGCGGGAAGCCATCCGGTCTGGGTGGAAAGGCTCCAGGGCGTCGAGTTTCTCGCCGGTGCCCGCAAACTTGATCGGTTGGTTCGTAACCGCACGAATCGAAAGCGCAGCACCGCCGCGGGCGTCGCCGTCCAGTTTGGTGAGAATGACCCCAGTAATGCCCAGCCGCTCATGGAACTCCTTTGCCGAGCGGACAGCGTCCTGCCCAGTCATCGCATCGGCGACGAACAACACCTCCGTCGGGCGCAGCACCTGGCGGAGTTCAGCTAGTTCCTGCATTAGCTCATCATCGATGTGCAAGCGGCCTGCCGTATCCACTAACACGACATCGCGACCTGTTTGTGCAGCCTCCCGGCGTGCTCCACGCGCCAGCTCTACGGGAGTCTTCTCAGAGGGCGTGCCTTCGTACACCGGCAGGCCCAACTGGCGACCCAAAATGCTCAACTGTTCTCGCGCTGCCGGTCGGTAGACATCGACGGAAACCATCAGCGGACTGTGCCCGTTTCGAGACAACCACCGGGCAAGTTTGGCCGTGGTGGTCGTCTTACCAGACCCTTGCAGGCCTACGATTAGCATGCTGCTGGGTGGGTCATTGGAAAAGCGCAACCGCTGGTGCTCGCTACCGAGAATCCTTGTCAGCTCGTCACGAACGATTTTGATGACCTGCTGGGTGGGAGTGAGCGATGTCAAAACCTCTTGCCCCATCGCCTTCTGCCGGATACTCTCAATCAGGTCCTTGACCACCTTGAAGTGGACGTCCGCTTCCAGCAGGGCGATGCGAATCTCCCGCAGCGCTCGGTCCATGTTTTCCGGGGTGAGCTTGCCCTCGCCTCGGAGGTTTTTGAAGACGCGCTGGAGCTTTT
>JAUQPO010000299.1 GCA_030550335.1 Acidobacteriota bacterium | reverse complement strand
GCTTCACCCAGCCGGTGCTCGAAGCTCGTGTAGTTTGGGACGATGGCAAGCGGCAAGACAAAGTCCTGATCGCCCAGGCTGGTGAGCGGTTCATCGGCAAGCGCGAAGGCGAGCCGGCACTCTACGAACTCACCAGTGACGATATCCGCGACCTGCGCCAGGCGGTCAAGGATGTCAAACCGAAGCAAGTCGCGAGCCGCACCGGGCAGCAAAAAGGGGATTAACCCCTGGAATGTACGGGCTGATCACCGACCTGTACCAGCTGACTATGGCTGCCGGCTACTTCCTCGCCGGCAAGGCCAACGAAGTTGCGACCTTCGAGCTTTTCCTGCGACGCCTGCCACCTGAACGCAACTATGTGATCGCCGCAGGCCTGGAGCAAGCTGTAGATTATCTGCTCAACCTCCACTTCGAACCTGCTCAGATCGACTACCTGAAGCACCTGTCCCAATTCCAGCGGGCGCCGGCGGAGTTCTTTGATTATCTGGCGCGGCTGCGATTCACCGGAGACCTGGACGCGGTCCCCGAGGGCACACCAGTATTCCCAGATGAACCGATCTTGCGAGTGCGAGCGCCATTGATCGAGGCGCAAATCGTAGAGACGTACTTGCTGGCGACGATCGGCTTTCAGTCGATGGTCGCTACCAAAGCCAGTCGGGTGGTTTACGCCGCCGCAGGCCGAAGTGTAATCGAGTTCGGCACACGGCGGGCTCACTCGCCGCAAGCGGGAGTGCTTGCGGGACGCGCGGCCTACATCGGCGGGTGCATCGGCACGAGCAACGTGCAGGCTGGCTTTCTTTACGGCGTCCCCGTGTTCGGCACCGCTGCGCATTCCTGGGTATTATCGTTTGAGTCCGAGATTGAATCTTTTCGAAAGCTGCAAGAGCTTTTGGGGCCGTCGACGGTCTACTTGGTCGACACTTACGACACACTCCAAGGGACTCGCCGGGCCGCTTCACTGGGCCGGCCCATGTGGGGGGTTCGGTTGGATAGTGGTAACTTCGTCGAGCTCAGCCGAATGGTGCGCCGGATCCTGAACGAGGCGGGCTTGCACGATGCGCGCATCATGGTCTCCGGTGATATGAACGAGTACAAGATCCTGGAGCTGGTGCGGGAGGAAGCCCCGATCGACGCTTTCGGCGTGGGCACCGAGCTGGCGACTTCCGCCGACGCCCCGAACCTGGCCGTCATTTACAAGCTGGTGGAACTCGAATCGGATGGTCGCAAACGCTACACGGCCAAATTCAGCACGGAAAAGGAAACTTGGCCAGGAGCCAAGCAGGTGTTCCGGTACACGGGTTACGACCTGCTGGCGTGTGTGGACGAGGAGCCGCAGCGGAGCCCTGAAGGCGAAGAGCCTGAGGTGCTGCTCCAACCAGTGATTCGAAAGGGTGAGTTAGTGAGGCGTTTGCCGGACGTGCATCAAATCCGCGAACATGCGCTCCGGGCCCTGGAACGGTTACCCCGGGCTTATCGCAGCCTGTTCGGGGTCGAGCCCGCCTATCGCGTCGAGCCCACTCCGCGTTTGCGGTCCCTCAGGGATCAAGTTCGCCGGCAATATTTGG
This sequence comes from Acidobacteriota bacterium, assembly GCA_030550335.1. Classification (GTDB taxonomy): domain Bacteria; phylum Acidobacteriota; class Terriglobia; order Bryobacterales; family Bryobacteraceae; genus JAUQPO01. The sequence continues at coordinate 2,915 of JAUQPO010000299.1, read as the reverse complement.
AGGGGACACCATGAAGCAAGTCTTCTTCGATATCGACACACAGCGGGATTTTCTCTATCCCGCTGGAGCACTGTACGTACCGGGAGCTGAAGCAATTGTGCCGCTGGTGGAGCGGCTGAATCAGTACGCGGCTCACCAGGGCATCCCGGTCATCTCTACCACCGACGCCCACGCCGAAGACGATCCAGAATTCCAGCAATGGCCTCCTCACTGCGTCGCTGGGACGCTCGGCCAGCAAAAACCCACCGGGACGCTACTGGCTCGCCGTGTGGTCATTCCGAATCAGCCCGGCGTTGTTCGCCCCCAGGAGATTCAAGAAGCCCAGCAGATCATCATCGAAAAGCAAGCCTTGGATGCCTTCACGAATCCGAATTTGGTGGAAGTCCTTTCCATCCTGGCGCCGGAGCGATGCGTGGTCTACGGGGTGGTGACGGAGTACTGTGTTCGCGCGGCGGCGCTTGGCTTGCTCCAACGAGGCTACCGGGTCGTGCTTGTGGAAGATGCGATTCGAGAGATCCGCACGGAAGACCGCGATCGCTTCTTCGAAGAATTCCGCAACGCTGGGGGCGAATTCACCACTGTGGCACAAATCTGTGGCGAGCGGGTCGAAGCTCCCACCAAGAGTTGAAGCACCACCCACCGGGCTGTTAGGCTAAGCTGTCCCTGGAAAGGAGGAACAAACCATGAGTTGTCCCGGTCTGTGGACCCGCCGCGAGTTCGGCTGGCTCAGTGGTGGCTGGCTGCTGCGACCACTGCTCGCCAGCCTCCAAGCGTCCAGGGGCCCGTGGGACGACCCGGCCGAAGTGGCGGTTGTTTACCTGGCAGCGGACACCCCACATTGGCCCCGCCCTGACTTGGACCTCGCGCGAGAACACCAGGAAGTGAGCGCGCGCTTACACCAGTATGCGCGCCAGCACAGCACCTACCTCCGGCTGGTGGATAAAGGCATCCTGCGTAGGGCAGAAGAAGTCCCATCGTTCGTGAACCAATTGGGCGACGTGGACGGTGTGCTGATGGTCCCTCTGTGCCAGCCAACGCCTCCGCTGCAGCCATTAGTCCAACAGTTGCCCGTGCCGGCTGTGATGTTTTCTCGTCCCTACGCCACGCACGGCTGGTCAGCCATCGCTGGCCTTCGCAAATCGGGCTGCCGCGTGGCTGTCGTCGCTTCTTCCAGCTACAGTGAGCTCGACCCGTACCTGCGTGCCTTCCGCACCATCCGCCATGTTCGCAAAAGTCGCGTCCTGGTGGGCACCGAAAATCCCGCGGGTCGGCAAAAGCTGGCCGACGAGTACCGGCAGCGATTCGGAACCGAGTTTCGGTTCGTGGGAGGCAAATTCTTCGAGGAAGCCTTCCGGCGCGTGGACAGCACCACAGTTGACCGAGAAGTAGAGAAGCTCGTCAAGGAAGCCCTTCGCGTGATCGAGCCTTCTCCGCAAGAGATTCGCAATGGGGTACAGTTTTACTTGGCGATTCGGGACATCCTGCGGCGGGAGCAGGTCAATGCAGTGACGATCGACTGCTTCGGTACCCTTGCCGCCAATACCCTGCCGGGTTATCCCTGTATCGCCTGGTCCAAACTGAACGACGCAGGTTATTACGGGGTTTGTGAAGCCGACCTCAATTCCGCAGTCACCCAACTGGTCGTGACCTCCTACGCTGGAGTTCCGGGTTTCGTCTCCGATCCGGTCTTCGATGTCGGCCGCAATGAAGTGATCCACGCGCATTGTGTGGCCGCGACGCGTATGCTCGGCTTCGACAAACCGGCCTCGCCCTTCCTCATCCGGAATCACCTAGAGACGAACGAGGGCGCGACGCTTCAAGTGCTCATGCCTGGAGGCCAACCAGTTACAGTCGCACGCTTCAACGGCCCACGCTTGATGCTGCTATCTACGGGTGAAGCGATCGGTGCAGTCGAAAGCGATCGCGGCTGCCGGACTCAGCTTCGAACCCGAGTCACAGACGCCCGGCGTTGGCTAGACAGCTACCAGGCGGGCCTGCACCGCGTGGTTTTCTACGGCGACCACACGCGAGCCATCGAGATCCTCAGCCAGTTGATGGGCTTCGAGATCCTGCGGGAAATTTGAGCCCGGCGCTCACCGTATAGCCGGCCCTGTTGCAGCGAGTACGGCGGCGTCGTAGAATGCCTGCGTGCACCTGCGCATCGGAATTGCACTTTCGGTCCTGGCGCTCGGCGCGGTCGCAGGGGCCTTCGAGCGAGAAGTAGACCCCACCTTCCTGCGCCGCAACTTGGGAAACCTGACCGAAGTACCCACGGCCATCACAACCTCCAACTGCCGCTACTACGCGATCTTCGGCGAAGGTGCCCCCTATGCTCGCGTTGCCCGCAGCCTGGCGCGCTTCGGCGAAATCCGAGTAGATCCCGGCGGGAGCTGCGCAACGGTTACGCACGCCCGGGAAGAAGAGGTTTACATCGTCCTGGAAGGCGAGGGCGTACTGCACTACAGCGACCAGACCATCCGGTTGCGTACAGAGGATTACGTCTATCTGCCCCCGACCATCCCGCACTCTCTTTCCAACCCCGGCCAGCACCGCTTACGAGTACTGGTCCTGGGCTACCGGATTCCGTCATTTGTGGCGATCCATATTCCCGACAGCGTGCAGCTAGCCAATATCCAGGAAGTGCCTCCGCAAGTCGTGGCCGGGCATCCACCCAGTGTCAAATATCGCCTGCTGATGGGCACGCGAGAAAGTAAGCGCGACCGGATTGCCGCAGCTCATGTGCTGACGAGCTTGTTCATCATGGAATTCGAGCCGGGTGGTACCAATTTCCCGCACCACCACGAGCGGGAGGAAGAGCTCTACTTACTGCTGAGCGGCGAGGGGCAAATGGTAGCCGGAGGGGGCATGGACGGTTTCGAGGGCCGGCACCCGGCCCGAGCGGGCGACGCTTACTT
>JAUQPO010000298.1 GCA_030550335.1 Acidobacteriota bacterium | reverse complement strand
AAGCTCCGTCTCGGGCTCCACCTGCTTTAGCAGGAACCGACAAATTCCCCAAGCTGCCACTCCGGGAGCAGCACGAAACGCCACGCGGATCCAAGGGCTGTACTGCCCTTTGTCCAGGCGATACCGCCGCCCTTGGATGTGGAGTTCCACCTGCTGGTCGCCGCAAGCCCGCAAAAAGAAGCGCACCCGTAGCGGCCTCCGGTCTCGGCGCAGCGGATTTTCAGGTCCTTCCAGCCAGCCCTCTAGTAGATCCCCGCGCCGCGTCAAGCGATAGAAGTTGCCTCCCTCCGCTGTGCTGTCGAGCGCACGTGTGGTGAAAAACGAAAAGCTGCCCTGCGTGCCCCGTAAATCCGGGGTGCACATGCCAGCCAGTAGCCGCCCGGCAAAAGGCTCCGGAGGAAACGTCAATGGAACTCTCAAGACGGTGCAGTCGACGCCATGCTCACCAAGAATCCGCCAGAATGGTATGCTCTTGCGTCGCTGTTCCAGCTGTGGCCGTTCCAGCGGGATCTGGAAGTGACCCAGCTTCAAGTAACGTCGTGGCCGGTAAACGCGCGACGAGGACAACTCCAACAAGTACGTCCTGAGGTTGCGGTCCAAGAAGTCAAAAATGCGATGCTTTGCCGGGCTCACGCCGGTCGCGAAAGTCGACCATGCGACAGGTGAAAGCGCGGGGCAAGTGGTGCGCAATCGCCGGAACGCCCCTTCAGCGCGCAGCCGGGCCAAATTGGGCAACTTCCCCTCGTCCATCCAGCGCTCGGCCAAACGGGGATCCAATCCGTCTAAACCCAAAATGATGACTTTACGCACCTGAGCTCGCCGCAACCACTTCCGCCGCCGGCGAGACTTCAGTGCGACCCGGACCGGCCACGTCAACAAGGTGCCCAGGCTCAATAGCAGGGCCCAAACTAGCGCCAGAAACGAGCCCAGGAAAGCAAAGCCGGCCCCCGGCCCGATATAGGCAAGATCCCATCCACTGGGTGTCGTATGCCCACTATCCCAAACCCAGCCGATCCAGACCGCTACCAGCAACCACCTCACCGCAACTTGCCCTCGACGAAAAAGACTTCGAACACCTTTTCGTGCTGGATCGGCCCATGACCGAAGTAACCATCTTCGCCGAATAGCTCGCCGTGATCCGAGGTGATCGTGATGTAGGTATTCCGAGGCACCAGATCGAAGAGTTCCTCCACGACTCCATCCAAATACCGCACCGCCTCTATCTGCCGATGGCGCAACTCGCGCAAGGTCTTCTGGTCGAAGAACGGCTGCTTCTTGCTGACCAGCTTGCCACCCACGACGTGGTCATCGAGGTGCTTGAAGACACCGTGCACGCCGCTGAGCCGCGGCCACTGGTCAGGGGGTTCGTCGGGGAGGGCGTAAGGATAATGCGTCTCGCCGACGTTTAACAAATAAAAACTTGGGCGATCATCGTCGAAGCGAAGCTCTCGCAGCATCGCCCGCATGTCGTTATGTTTTTCCATCAGCTTGTAGGTGTCGAACCCCTGATTAAGAATTGTCTTTTGGTTCAGTACCGGCAGCGAGACCAGCGCATGGGTGCGGTAACCGAGTTTGTCTCGCAAGAAGATCGGCAGATAAAGGTGGGGTACGAGGTTCTTGAATTCGATGCCCTCGATCCCAAGTCGCTCGCTGAATTTGAAGAAGTCGCGCTTGTAGTACTCCGAAGCGAAGACGCGTCGGGGACTCCTGTGTGGCATCAAGCCCATTAACAGGTTGTAGTGCGAGGGAGCAGTCCAGGAAGCGTACGACCAGCGCCGCTCCACGCGACCGAGTTTGCGGATGGTCTTCGGATTAGCACGGATAAACGAGTCGTAACGGCAGCTATCGAACACGATCAGGATGTAGTGGTTCGGCATGGGTTGTGGCGAGATGCCTGCTTTTCCTTATTCTAGGTTCCCGCGACCGCATAGCGGCGGACGATGTCCATGTTCAGCCGGAAACCGAAGCCCGGCCGCTCGCCCAACACCAACTCCCCGTCCATCACCGGCTCCGGCGGCTCCACGAGCTCAGCTCTCCAGGGCACCTCGCCGAACGCGTACTCCAGAATCTGGAAGTTCGGCAACGTGGCGCAGACATGCGCCGCAGCAATGTTGCCTACAGGACTTGCAGGACCATGGGGCGAAATCAATAGCCCAGCTCCCTCGGCCATCGCCGCGATCTTTTTCAGCTCGAGCATCCCCCCGCAGGACTTGATGTCCGGCATCAAAATGTGCGCTGCTTCCGCACGGATGTATCGATAGAAGTCACCGACACCGAAAAGGCTCTCACCCCCGGCGACAGGGATCCGGACCTGTCGTTTGATCCGAGCTTGATCCTCGACCGAGGGCGTGATCTCCTCTAACCAGTAAAGGCGGAGAGGTTCGAGTCGCTGTGCTAGACGCAAACCGGACTCGAAGTCCATGTGCTTGTGCACATCGATGAGTAGTTCTCGGGTAGGCCCGATCGCCTCCCGCACCGCCCGCGCACATGCAATACCGAGCTCCGTCCAGCGCTCAAATTCCGCCCTGTCAGAACCCGGTTTTGGCATCCCGTCGAAAGGGGCGAGCTTGACAGCTCGGAATCCTGCACGTACGGCCTCCGCCGCCAGCCGAGCAAACCCTTCGGGCGTCCGCAGCTGAGTCGCCCGATTGATGTTGGCATAAACTGGGATCCGCTTCCGCAACGCCCCGCCGAACAGCTGATAAACAGGCACTCCCAAGAATTGCCCTTGGAGGTCCCAAAGGCATTGTTCGATTCCACCCAGTGCTACTGCCGCCGGCCGCCCGTAGTTCTGAACCAGAGGCAGTGCGCGCTGGCGTAGGTACTCGATCTCGAATATGCTCCGGCTCTGGAAGGCCGCAACAAGCCGTCGCGCGAATTCGATCACTGCACGATCGTCGCCACCATGGGATGCATCGCCAATACCTGTGGCGCCGTTGCGAGCGTACAGTCGGAACAAGAGCCACGTCCCCCGACGCACAGAGAGACAGAACGCCTCTAGCTTCTCAACGGCCAGTCCTCGGAGATCCGACTGATGGAGGGCACGTTGGGTGCCCGCGGAGCAGGCCGCAGCCACGAACTCCCGCCGGTTCATGCCCGCGCATTTTAGCCTGCCCGGCTGGTCCCGTGCACTTATGCTCCGCCGGTGTGGGTGAGCTATCCAGCTCTTCAAAGCTGGCCCAGCTCACCCCCGGCGCGTTGCGCGTTACTCGATGGAAACGAGTTCGATGCTGAAGTATAGGTCCTTGCCCGCAAGTGGGTGGTTTCCGTCGAAGGTCACCGTGTCCTCAGTGATCGCCGAGACGATCACGCGCACCTGACCTCCCTCAGGCCCACCCAGCAGCAACTGCTGCCCTACGTAGAACTCGAAGTCTTCCGGCAGATCGGCACGGTCGATCTCCAGGACAAGATCCTCAGAACGTTCTCCGTAAGCTTCTGCCGCTGGGATCCGGACTTCTTTCCGTTCACCTGGAGTCATGCCCTCGATAGCCCGCTCAAATCCAGGCAGAACCTGGCCACTCCCCAGCACGAACTTCAGCGGTTCTCGACCCTCCGACGACGAAAAGATCGTCCCGTCAGCGAGCCGGCCGACATAGTGAACAGTGACAGTATCGCCAATCTGTGCTGCTGGCATGGTGTCCTTCCCCTATGGCTTCACGCTGCGCTTGTCTGGTTACCAGCCTGGGTACCGTTGGCGTCGGCGCTTGTCCCCACGCCCTTTTTTGGACCCGCCAAAACCAACACCGGAACGTCCAGAGCCCGCGCGCGGCCGTGCTTCGTTAATGACCAGAGTGCGGCCCATGAAGTCCTTGTTGTTACACACTTGGATGGCTCGCTGAGCGACCTCGTCATCGTAGATCTCTGCGAATCCGAATCCTCGAGCCTGCCCGGTGTCCCGATCACGCATCAGGGTCAGACTATCCAGGGCAAACCCAGATTCCGCAAACCAGGCTTCCAACTCCCCTTCTGTCGCGTGGTAGGGGATATTTCCGATATACAGTCGCATTCTCTTATCCGATCTCCGAATCGAAATTTTCCGCGGCGGGAATCACCCTCGCTAGCGGGACTCCAAGAGCGCAGACTCTGGCTGCTTTCTCAATTACCTCGGCGGGGAATTGCGAAAGGGCGAGAATCCGTCACTCCAGCAGTCCCTTTCATCATGGCATGCTTTTGAACGGATGTCAATCGGCAACAACCACCCGGTCAGCTCAAACTCCCACAGGCCTCCCGACACAAAGCCCAGCACGTCACCAGGCGAGCCCGCGTGATCGGCGAAACTAACGATGCCAGGATCTCCGTCGTAACGCCGACCCGATGCTGCGGCCAGTAGTTCTCCATCCGCAGCTTGCCGAACGTCCCCCGGCTGGTAAAGGGGCGGGCGTGCGAGCCCGCCCAAACTGGTGGTCGCGGCCTACTGATTCAAGTAGCGAGGCAACTCTTAGGCCGGGGCGGAGACCCTAACGCCGTAAGAGGCCTTTTGAGGCCCCCTCTAGAT